>JBGMRO010000025.1:0-15474 GCA_048061555.1 Thiohalomonadales bacterium
AGACGTTGCGAGAGTTGTCAGATAGCGGCTCATTAATTTCGCACCCCCGGCTGGCGCCCAAAGCTCTGTATGATATCGAGCAATTGATCGATCTGGTCGTCGTTGTCGAACAGGGTATCCACGTCGCCCAATGCAGCAAGGGGCATATCGTACAGGGTGTTAATCTCGATTGCGCCACTTTTTTGGATTTGGCGTTTGAGCATACCGAGGAATTGCACCTGTTTGGCGCTGAGGCTGGAATAGTCTTGAATGAACGTCGCAAAACGTTTGTTCACCGCCTCGGCGTCCATGCCGATGATGGAGCGTAAAATTTGCTCCAAGGGTGCCGCTGAATCGTAGAAGTTTTTCAGGGTGTCGAAATTCACCTCCGGGTGTTGAGTGTGAACCAATGCGTTCAGGTTTTCCAACTCTTGCGAGGTGACAGCTTGACCGTTGCGAATTTTTTGCAGCACCGGGTCGGTTTCAAACAGCTCGGTGAGGGCTTGCTCTACTTTTATGCGATAGGCTTGCATGTCTACCGCATTAAGATAGGTGGTTTGTTGCTGGCGAATTTCATGGCTGTCTTTGATATCGATGACCGGGGCGTCGTAGGCGGGGCCCGTCTCTTTTTCGCGGTATTGCATGATGTTGCGCAGTTGCTCGCGCCTTTCTTCAATTTCTAACAGTGAGGCCTTGCGCCAGAAGTCCGGTTCGCGGGCTTGTTTGATCTGTTCTGCTTTGGCGCGCACTTGATTCAGGTTCATTTTGAGTTTGTGTAGGTTGTTGAGGGCATCGCCCACCCGGTCTTCAAAGCGGGCGCTGTTGTTAAGCTTCTCGGTTTGAAGTTGGGTGAGGAGCAGGTCCCACTGGTAGGATTCGCTATGACCACGTACATCCATCCACTGCATCAGTGGGGCGATCTCTATTTCTAATTGCGTGACTGTCGTGGGAGCGAATTGACGAATGACATCCAATTCACTTAATTGGCGCTTCACCTTCCATTTCTCTTTTACCGAGATGCTTTTTTCATCCAGGCTATTGATAGCCGTGCAAAGCCATTGCGCCAGCGCGTCGAACAGATCCACTTCACCTTTCTGGAGTGATTGTTTAGCCAGCTCCAGGCGGGCTTCGAACAGGCGTTGCATCAGGGACTTGCTTTGGGTAACGGTGACCTCGCGCTGCTGCAGGCCGTGGTATTCCACTACACCCCAATGATCAAAGACGAGGAAGTGAGTTTTGTGTTTGCCGGGGCCAAAGAGGTTTTCGCTTAGGCGGGTGCCACGCCCCACCATTTGCCAGAATTTGATCGGGGATTTTACCGGGCGGGCAAAGACCAGATTGACGATTTCAGGTACGTCGATGCCGGTGTCGAGCATATCCACCGATATGGCAATAGTGAGTTGATCATTGCTGCCTTCGCCTTTAAAGTCGTCAATGAGATCTTCGGCACGTGGGTCGTAGTTGTCGATGACTTGACAAAACTTGCCTGCATATTGGGGATACAACTCATCAAACAGGGTTTCTAACAGTTTGGCGTGTCGGTGATTGCGGGCAAAGATGATGCTTTTGCCCAGGGTTTGATCGTCGCTCTGGCGGATACCATTGTCCATCAGGTTGCGTAGTATCATGCGATTGGTGTCTTTGTTGTAGATGGCGCGGTCGATCTGCTCGCCATCGAAATCCAGGGTATTAGGATCAACACCTTGATCTTCCAGTTGCGCCACTTCGTCGTCAGTGAGGGCGTGGCCTTTGATACCGTCGCGCAAGAATTTTGTGGTGTGTTTGATGACTTGATAGGGCACCAGGTAGCCCTCTTCTATCGCGCGCTCTAACGAATAGTTGCTGGTGGGGTGTTTGAAACTACAACCAAACAATTCACAGGTAGAGCGGCTGACCATCTCTACCGGCGTGGCCGTGAGGCCGACTTGCAATGCATCAAAATAACGGAACAGGTCGCCGTAGATGTTGTAGATGCTACGGTGCGATTCATCCGAGATGATTAAGTCAAAAAAGCCGGGGTCAAAGGTCCTGAAGTTCCTAATCATGGCTGGATAAGTAGCGACGAAGATACTGTTTTCATCGTCGTTGATGCTTCTGCTCGTCAGTACCGTGATGGGGGCGCTGAGAAATACGCTGTAGGCGTTTTTGGCTTGCTTGCGTAGTTCGCGACGATCGCACAGGAACAAGGTGCGTTTGACCCAGCCGGCCTGCATGGCCACGTCTGTGAGGGCGATCGCCAATCGGGTTTTGCCGGTGCCAGTCGCTTGCACGGCCAGGGCCTTGCGCTTTTTCTGTTCGAAGTTTTCGCAAATACGTTTAAGGGCCTCGTGTTGATAGAGGCGGTCGGTCAATATATCTGGCTTGGGCGATACACTGTTCAGGGGTTTACGCTCGCGGCGTTTGCGTACAAGGTATTGAAGGCTTGGTTTGGAATAGAAATCGAACAGTTTTCTGGGGGGGTAGTTTTGTGCCGGGTGGTCATCCCAGATCCAGATGTCGTGGCCGTTGGTGTAAAAGATGACCGGACGTTGTCCGTGCATTTTTTCCAGTCCGTCGGCGTAGTGGCGTGCTTGGTGGCGCCCGGTTTCTGCATCCACAGCGGTCTTTTTAGCCTCAATGACCGCCAGGGGCTGACCATTGTCGTCCCAAAGTACATAGTCAGCAAAACCATCACCTGTTGTGGTGGGTTGAAACAGGACTAACTCTTCTTGGGTAACTGATTCGGTGTTGGCGCCCTCAGCGCCCACATCCCAGCCCATGTCGGCCAATTGCATGTCAATAATACGCTTGCGTGTGGTGGCCTCGTCGAAGTGCAAATCGCTGGCAACTCGGGTTGCTTTGTCTTTGGCATTGGCCAGTTCTTCTGCGGTTTTCTCTATTTCTATTCGCTGAGCTCGCTCTTGTTCGAGGTCGGCCAGCAGTACTTGCATGCGTGCTTCTTGCTTGGCGTACTGTTCAAGCAGTGCCTTTTTCTCGCGTTTAAGTTTGCCCTTGGACTCTTCACTTGGCATAGGCGTTATAAATTCGGGGACAGCTGAGATATCGCCATCGACATAGGTCGCGAAAAGCCAGCGGCCAAGGTCCCAACATTCACGCAATAGGGTGAGGGCTGTTTCCGGGGAGCATTTATCACCATGGGCTGCTTTGTTGCCCTTTTTGCGAACGATATGAAGTTTGTCCTGGATGACAGTCGGTGCAATTTCTTTGAAGGCTTTATTGCTGAGCAGGTCCATGAAACTGGACATGGGGGCCTTGGGTAGCGTCAGCTCCTGGTATATGACATCGACACTGAGTTCGGAGAATGAGCGCAGTTTAACCAGAGCGCTTTCAGGGTCACCGTGGGCATAGCTTTCGGCAAAGCCCGCCAGTGAAGCCAGTGTTGGCCACCGTTGTCTCAAAAACTCGAAATTCTTCGATTGCATAATATTAATTACGTCCATATCGACAGTATTGCGTGAGTCGTGCCAAGTCTTATTTTATGCCTAATTTTTTTAATCTTTTATCGAATGTTTGGTAGTTGTTGTAGCCGAGTAAGTCCGCCGCAAGTTTCTTTTTATGCCCGGATTTTTCCCAGGCGCGAAGCACGTAGTGGTATTCTAATTCATCAATAACACTTTGTATTTCAAAGTATTTTCCAATATCTCTGTTCAGTAGGCTGCTATTTTGTGTGGCCGAATCTAGCATTGATTCACGCATGTCAATTTCAGATATAGAGGTCTGCGTAGACCATATAGAAGCACGCAATAGTGACGCATGGAGTTCGCGTACATTACCTGGCCAATCGTGGTTCAGGATAACATTTTTTGCCCCAGGAGAAATATTTTTATGTTTATAGTTGGGTTGGCCTGAAGCCTCTTCGTTGATACGTTCGAGGAGTTTATCTGCTAGTAGGCCTAGATCTCCTTCTCTTTCTCGTATAGGCGGCAGCTTGAGTACCCCTATGGCGATTCGATAATAAAGGTCTTCGCGAAACTCTCCGGCAGCAACTGCCTGTGAAAGATTTTTATGCGTGGCTGTTATGATACGGACATCGACGTTGCGTTCTTTTGTATCACCAACTCGGGTCAGTGTACCTTCTTGCAGGACTCGCAGCAGCCGCACCTGTGCATCTGCTGGCAAGTCTCCAAACTCATCCAAGAATAGAGTGCCACCATTCGCATCTTCGAATACACCGATGTTGTCTTTTATCGCGCCGGTAAAAGCACCTTTCGCATGACCGAAAAGGGTAGCGTCTATGAGTTCTTTTGGAATGGCACCGCAATTGAGCGCAACGAATCTTTTCGCGGCCCTTGGGCTGGCATTATGGATTGCACGAGCGAACAATTCTTTGCCTGTACCCGTATCGCCCTGGATAAGTACCGGTACATCTCGGCTAGCCAGGGTGGCTGCACGTTCTTTTAATCTTTTGATACCCGGGTTGTGGGAAATTATCGTGTCGAAAGCGGCTGTGCTTGGAGCTGAATCCGCCATCAAATTGGAGAGCTGGCGGGCGGCGCGGGAGGTCAGTTCTGGCAAGAATTCTGCGGCGATATCAAACGGCAGCTGTACGTCTTGTACACCTTGTTCAATTGATGACTGAATGAAGCTAGCGGGGTAGCGTGTTTTTCCTAACAGTATCCAAACGGCTTGCATTGCCGGGGTGCCCGGGCTGAGCAGGATGCTGAGTGGGTGCCCTGATTCTGCCTGCCAAATGTCTTGCAGGGTCTTATTAGCGGCTTGATAGATGTCTGCAAAGTCGACCGGGGATGAGAGCTTGACGTGATTGGCTGTGATTTCTGTATCGATCTGCGACTGCAGCCATTCTAAATAAGGGGTAACTTCTTTCTTAGCGTAATTATAAATTAAGTGGGCATGCGCAAATTTCCTGTCCATTAGGGTAGACAGCAATGGGCCCCGGCTTTGGTGATGTTTTGGGTGGCTAGGGTGGGCTTGCAGGTCGTTGCCGCCTATCCAGCTGATTAGGGCTTTTCCCTTTGTCGTTGCGTGTTTCACTGTTCTACCTGTTAAACCTAGAATAATCGGTTGAGCACAAAAAAGACATGCAAGATATTGATGTGCATAGTGCTTTTGGCTAACTCCCCCAACGGGTAACGGTGTCTGGTAGATAATTCATACCAGAGGAACTTGGGTCTATCGAGACACAATAAGAACGACGTCGTACAACGTATACACTAAAATAGCATTCTAGAATGAACAGTAAATACCCCATGCCATGGGTTGTGGTGTAGGTTAAGGGTAGATGATATCACCACTATTCGGTTAAGTCTTTTACGGAAACCACCAAGATCGAGATTTCCACCTAAATGGGTTTGGCCTGGATCGCAGTTGTTTCGTTCTAATATTTCATAAAGGTAATGAGGAGCCTGAGCGACGCTGCTTTTGCCTGCGCTATTGATTGGGATCAAACAACAGTGTGATTGGTTTGAAATCTATATCTGGTTCCCACGGTCCACCGTGGGAATCCGTACCGCTGTGCATGATAGCAACTTACGTATGCATCCCCACGCTGGAGCGTGGGGATGAGGTGTTAAATCCTGGCACCCAGGTGAGGACATGAGGGTGGAATAGATCATTCAAGACCTTAGGCATTCCCACGCAGGAGCGTGGGAACGAGGAAACGATGTGCGCTGAATCTTGGGGACGAGGTAATTTGAGGGTCTATCTTCGTTGGTGGACTGGCACCAGATTAGCCAGAACGATTACTGCCCAAACACGCCTTTCTCGTAGTAGTTTATCTGGCGGCGCAATACATTTCGGTCCACCGGCACCATAATTTCATCTATCATACTGTCCACCGCCACGGGACTGTCGTCTACTTCACTACGTTGCCACGGTACGATATACAATACCTTGGGTAATTCGTTAGCGCCTTGTATTTCTAGTTGCTCCAAATCGATGCGATCGCTATCAGTATCCGCCGCCGCCACAACGCCACAGGTCGCCACGAACAAGATCGTAACGAACAACGCTCTTTTGTAGCATAAAAATCTATACTGCGTGAAATATGCCATTGTTAATCACCTATTTTTCACTAATTCAAGATACTCAAATACGCATCACTGCGCTCATTTTTTGCGTAACGTACTGGCGATAATACCTTTAGAACCTCCATACTCTGTTTTACCCATTCATCATATAAGCCAGTGCTAATCCGATTTGCGTTCGTCTCATGAATCTCCATGGCCTTTTCTTCAAAAGGATATGCCTGATCTTCGAGAAGCAAATCATATTGCTCTAGCTCGTCCGCGCTTAGTCCCTTGGGTCGTTCAGAAGTATAGAGCCCTTTACTAAATCCGTTATATATTTCTGCGATACGAAAAGTGGATGCAGTTGTAATCTCCGATACACCATAACTTGCGGCAGCCGTAAACGCATCTACGCTGGCCTTTAAAAGCTTTTTCTTTTTCTTTAAATTTTTCTTTAAGGGCTGTACTAGTTGTACTTTCTGAAAACTAATAAAAGTCGGCTCTGCCAACTCTAACGACGCACTTGCCGCCAGGTAGGTAGTACGCGCTGTCGACTGTGCATTTTTATCTGCCTTAATTATCTGTTTCAACCAATAATTTCGTTTGGCGACTTGTCCTTGCTCCTTGTATATATCGGCGATCTTAATGCGGGCCTCGATTGCCTGCTCGGCCGGTTTTGGATAATTTTTAATATAGTCTTTATAAGTGGCAATAACATCTTCGCTATGGTTGGACTTTTCGAACAACTGTGCAGTTTGCCAGAGTAAATCACGTTGTTTAGCCGGATCCGTTTCGAAAAGACTAAGCTGGTTAAACATCGCCGCCGCCTCTACCCAATTCTCGGTCTTTTCATACGCGAACGCCAACTGCTGATTGGCGCTCTGGATCAATTTATGTTTGGGGTGCTTGGTGACGAATTCGCGTAATACCGGGATCACTCTATCCCATGCCTCTAATTTGATATACATCGCAGCAGCATCATATTCCGCTGTCACTCGAATATCCGACTTTGGCGCAAGATTACCAATACGTAAAAAGTGATCTGCGGCGGCCTCATAGTCACCCGCATCGCGTGCGGCTTCCCCCTGTTTGTATACGGCTGCGGCGAGCCTATCCAGATGTACTTTCCGAGATTTGTCTGTGCTCGGTGCAATCCTCAAGCGATTGATTGTCGCCATCTCAGCCTTCTTAAGGTTACCCAATTCGAACTCTGACGCGGCAATAATAGCCAACGCCGCCAGTTTCATTTTGGTGAAATCCTTCGGCGGGATTTGAGGCGCCTCCAGGGCCACCAATTGATTGGCAACGAGAGAGGCGTCCGCCAATTGTTTAAAATCCAATAGTTCTTCCGATGTCTTTAATAATACCGCCGGCACGCGCTTATCCAAAGGAAAGGCCTCGGTGAATCTCAATGAACTGTCGACAGCCTGTCTGCGCTTATCCATTTTCAAATCTTCGCCTTCGATAGCTTTAATTTGCTTGCGATGATTCAATATAGCCGCATAGGCAGCCTCTGCACTTCGACTACCCGAAATATATTTATAAGCGGTATTTTCATATTCCTGCGCCGCTTTGGCATATTCTCCGCTCTCTGCCAAACTTTCCGCCAATAGAAAATTCATATCCGCAGCTTCGGGTTCAGCAGGAAACGAGGTCACATACTCCCTATACCAGTGCGCGGCGACCTTGTAGTCGCTCGGTTTCTTGGATCTTTGACCCTTGGCATGAAAATGTTTCGCCAATTCGATTAAATTCTTTTTTATATGCGGATTCAGCTCTTCCAAAAGAGCGTCACCGTGATTAACCCAATAGGGTTTGCCAATACCGTAGCGATTAACAAAATCCCCTTTGGCTCGAGTCAGTGATTTCGCAAAACCACCTTGTTCATAGATATCGATTACTTTTAATAAAAATCGAGGTGAGTAGCGATCATTCGGATAGAGTTCCACATAGGCATCATAGGTCTTAGCAGCATCTTCGTAACGTGACTGTTCTAAATAGAGATCTCCGAGCCGTCTGTATATTTGATCGTCATACGTACGTCGACCATGCTTGCTGGTATAGGACTTGATAGACGCAAAACCTTTTTTATATGAAAAGGTCAAACTAATAATACGAAAGGTATCATCAAGCAGGCTCTGCTTACCCTTACCCAAATTTTCGTAAGTTTTCCCACCGCGAAAACTGTAGTCTAGAAGCTCGTAAAAAGAGTCAAGCGCAGCCGTTATTTTATTTTGCTTATAAAGGCTCCAACCATACTTATAGATAGCACGTTCATAATATTGTGAATCGTCGTTTGACATGACAATTTTGTACGAGCGCGCGGCTGCTACGTATGACTTTAATTGAAAGTAAAGTTCTCCGCGCCTAAACTCTATTTCTTCCTTGCGCTGCGTATTTGGATACTCTTTGATTAAGCGCGACAGTGTCGCTAGAGATTTTCTGTTTTGCCCACTAAGATCATAAGCGCGGGCAAGTTGATATAAAGTCCCTTCGTTTTTCTTTGGGTTAGAATGTTTTGCCAAGATATCTTCATACTGAAGTGCTACCACGGCATAATCTGCCTCATCCTTCGTCTCTGACTGAAAAACGTCTACGGGCCTTCCTTCTTTCAAGGCCGCCCGTTCTCTGCGTTCGACTTCCTTGATTTTCTCATCCTGCGTACTTTCCATTTCCATGTCCGCTAGACGTTCCATCGCCTTCGCACGTAACCCCTCATCACGAGATGAACGCGCAAACTCTTTATAGGTTATACGGGCCTGTGCGCGCGCTCGCCGCGATTTACGGACTTTCTCTTTCGTAATCGGCGTGGTTTTTTTATTGAGTGATTTTAGGGTAACTTCATTTTTCTGACCGGTGGAGATACAACCTGCGAGCACAAAAACCACCACAGTAATGAGTGCAAATAATTGGCCGTTTGACGAGATGGATGCTGCGGATCGAATGCGGTGCTGTTTCATAGACTATTCTGCTTATCTGGAAGATGAATCTTGTAATCGGGCCATCGCAAAACGCGCTTGGTCCAAATACCCGCCAATTTGGTGTTTTAAGAATTTTAATTCTCCCACGATTAATCGCTCCATGGTTTGCCGCTGTGACGAATAGGTCGATTCCACCCTTTTTTGTAATCGTACTATTTTTTTCTTGTAAGAGGAAATTTGTCGATCATAGCCTTCAAAACCACGCGGCGCTATCCCCTTTGCCCTTTGTAAATTTTTTGCCTGCCGGGAAGCTTCAGTAATCGCTTTATTTAATTCGCGTAATTCACGCTTAATTTTCCACCGACGCGGCATAATCGTGCTACCGATGTCCCATTCTAACAAACCGGCGTACAGACGATATTTCGCTTCATAATCCTCTACTTTATCTTTTGCTAGTTGTTGTTTTTTAATCAATAAAAAATCTCTTAAATTCCCTAATTTCTGAATGAGCGCCTGCTCCTGTTCAGTCGCTAAGGCGCCTAGATCATTTTGTGATTCGATCCTGCGCATTTCCTCTGCCATCAAATCAGCTTCATCTTTTAGTGCAGCCAGTTTGTAGATTCCTTCTTCAGGTAATAATTCTGGTAGACGCTTTTTAAAGGCATGCTTCCGTAAGGCCAACATATCATCATACGCGGGCATTGAATCCGCCCAATGTTGTAAATTTTCTCTTAGAAAACGTAGGTCCTGTAGATTCCTAACCGTTTCATGAAAGGCGTGAGTTGAAATTATCGCCGATACATAATGTTTTTTAATGCTGCCGGGTATAAAACTTAAATCTGTATCTTCCCCACTGGTATTGAATTTTACATTATCCAAGATAGACTGCCACAATCCGCCATCATGAATGATATTGATAGTCGCGTCCAAATTTTCTATCTCATCCGTAAAGGTATCTATGGCATACTGATAGGCGTCTAATGACTTGGGTACTGACTCCAATTTTTCCAAAGCGAAGGGGACCGCCAGCATTGATTCATATACGGACGAATCTAAGGGGGGGCGTGCGACAAGAATATTCCATGGCGTCAGTGCTTCTTCATAATTACCTTGCATGACATTTGCCCAACCCAAACCCAGTAATGCCTTATTCGAAAATGGCCCTTCAATACGTACTCGTTGAAAATAGCTCATCGATTTTGCAGCGTCGTCATTCATCAACAAGGCATAGCCTAATATGATATTGGCCTTGTCTTTGACCGCCTTAATCTCGGGGTTGGAGCCGCCCATGGTGCCAACTTGATCTAAGTGTTCTGCACCCAAGATCTGTTTTTTATCCTTAAACAAGGCGATACCTAAATTAAATTTTGCAAAAATATTATTGTCGCTGCCGCCGGGATAGTTCGTCAATAATTTTACCGCCTCACCATATTGGCGGGTCGCTATGAGTAAATTTCCCATTTGTAGCTGAATTTCGTCTTCGATATCGGCGGGGATGGGTCGTTCAATTTCTTCTAAGGCTCGGATGGCGTCTGCGTACAGTCCCTTTTGATAACGCGCTTGCCCAAGCTTGATCCAAGCTCGATTGCGAATATCTATGGGGACACCTTTATCCGCCATTTTACGCAGTTCTTGTTCGGCCTCCTGGTGAAGTCCATAATTGAGATAAAACCCTGCCAGCAAGGCATCGACTTCTTCGCTATGATTTGGGATCAGTCCAAGTTCTTTTGCGGCAAGTAACTTTACAATGGCCGTAAAATGATGGTTCTGGTAAAAATGGAAAAGGACTTCACCAAAATGTAAATCATGCACCTCTATAGGCTCGCCATCAAAGACGTCGGCCCTTACGTGCGTCGGAAACAACGCAGAAAATGCCATAGAAACAGACAATATGACTAAAAAGACCGCCACCCAGCGTATGGCCCTGTATTGTAGCGTTACCTGTTGTTTAAAGTTGACTAAGTCTTGAATCACGTCCCCAGACCTCGAATACATATAATATTTTCTATTGAATTAATCTAGGTTAATTATCGAAAAGAATATCGTCAATAAAGAAACTGTTAGACACCCTTACGCTTGACAAATTTGCGCGCGAATCACTCCCATTCTTTGACAATAAATTCAGGTTGAAGTTTTTTGGATACATCGGTGATTTGCAGTTCGATATACTTTGTACCTGATCCCTTCTCAAATTTAAGCTTAGTACCGCGTCGGTATTCCCTACCATTCGGGCCTGGACCTCTAAATACCGCCACTAATTCTCGCTCTCCCTTTTTTACGTTACCCAAATACAATCTCTGTACACCGCCACGTGATAAGGCCTCTCGCTCTTGTTTCGTATAGAGATAATGCGTAACCGTCTTGTCGTCAATCTTGAGCTCGATCGAGTCTAATTTGAAATAATTACCCACGTCTACTGATAAAAATACCGCGATTTGAGTACTAGTAGGGAACAATAACTCTTCTTCGAGGATAAATAAATCCCGGTTCAGCTGCATCACTTCCTTTTTTAGAGCTTGCACCTTATCATCTAGACTGCGACTTGTCCCTTTTGTGGCCCTAGACTCACTGAGAGCGGCGGGGGGTAGCAATAACACCATCAATGCGACCAAAACTGCTAAAAAAATTTGCCTGTTCATCGAAAACTAATCCTCGTATTAAATCGTAACAATCATTATTTTACTTCACTAGCCTAATACCAGACCGACATATAAAGTTGAAAAACATCGGCGTTAAAACTATAGGTGGGACAATTACTTCTACATGTTTCATTGACACTGCCTCGACTACGATTGACATAGTTTTCGTAGTCAAAGGCAATTTTGTCCATGGCAACATTCACGCTGCCCTTGTCGAATATCCACCACGGTCGATCAAAGAACCGATAATGTAGCGAGACCCCCGTCGTCACCGAGCTCATGGCATCCAGCTCTTTGTCTCGACCGACGAACTCCTTCTGCTCATCAATGTTGACTAGGTCTTCAAAAAAGGAGGCCTTGCTCTGGTTATAGACACGATAATGGACATCAATTGTCAAATCTTTGCGTATAGGCTGCGTATAACCCACTGAGGTCATACGACCGCTAATATCCCATGAATCGTTAAAGCCGCGAACCTCGCCGTATAATTTAGCCCGATAAGGCATATAATACATGGCCCGAAAGGCAATGGCATTACTCGTACGTGTCTCCGGGTATAATTCTCCCGAAGCGATGTTTTTGTTCGGATCATCCGGGTCATATTGTAATATGCCACGATAAGGGTTCGCCAGCGCACCCTCCTCGGTGATCGCCTCAAACCCTAAGTTCAATACTATACTTTTTGTCAGGATTTGAGAAATATCTATCTTGTAGTTACGACGATCGATGGGGTCGGCTCGATCGGGGTTATTTCGCTGCCCTACCGTGTCTGAGCCCACGGCGTGGCTGAGTGATACCGTGGTCAAGTCACCAAACATTTGGTGGCTTATGGAGAAAAACAAGGTCTTTGCGAGGTAGTCGTTTTCTTGACTATGCGCCGCACCCAGGCTCAGGGTGGTGTTATCGGTCAAATATTCGACACTTAGGTCATTTTCTGTGCGCTTTTCGGTATACGGGCTGCCGAAAGTCATCACGTCGACGGAGGCACTGGTTATCGAATCGATATAGAAATTATACGATAGAGAGACATGTTCTCCAACAGATTTACGTACCAGTATTGAAGGCCCATTGATAGCAACCCCACCCCCCTCATAGGAATGGTACAGGAAATCGGTACGATCTTCGGGTAAGATTGCAGCCATTAACGGCACACTAATACCCAACAATATCGGTAAAAGAAATTGTGTCGTATTTCTAATTCTATTATTAATTACAACCGCAACCACCGCCACTTCCTGATTCTGCCCCGCGCATACTCTCACGGGCTTGGTAAACATGATTTAGGTAACTATTGGAAACTGGATTTGGGGTGAAATTCATAATCGGGTCGGCCAGGTTGGCGCGCTCATAGGGTTTCACCCACGGCTCTATACTGCAAGCACTCAAGAACAACAAACTCAAAGCCAGCATGGATACGAATAGAGACATAATTATTCGCGGTAATTGCATATTATTCTCGCATTAACTCTCGGACCTGTTTTTGATATTCGTCTTCTGCACCTTCAGAATAACCATTGTGCAAATAACGCATATTGCCATCCCTATCCACAATCACCGTACTCGGCATGGCGTCGACCTTGTACAAGGCGCTGACTTTATTTCTGGTGTCCATCAAGATAGGAAAGCTCACCGCCACATCTTTTAATAGACTGCGTGCATTGCTAATGTCCTTTTCAACATTGACGCCTACCATGACCAAATCCTTATCTCTAAATCGCTTATATAAGGCATTCAATAATGGCAGTTCTTGACGGCTAGAGCCACTCCACGACGCCCAAAAATTTATCAGCACAACCCGACCGCGATACTCGCTAAGTTTAAAATTATCACCACTCAAACTCTTTAGGGTAAAATCCGGCGCCAAACCCTCTGCAACCTTTGCAGACGACTGCGATGTTACCAATAAAAACACGACAACCATCAAACCTAGCAATACAGTTTTCATGCTTTGCCATAGACTTTGCTGCATATTATTTCTCGTCCTATCTAATCTAAATACGTTAGTCATTACACCAAAAAAATGTCGTTTGTCTTATCTTAATAAAACATCTTAATAAGACACCTTAATAAAACACCTTAATAAAACGAACACATACCCACCGCTTAGAAAAATAACGTAATACTTGCGGTCAATTCGATGTTATGGGTGGTCTTCTCCTCTAAGAAAACATTTTGCTTAAAGACGTGGTCTCGCACATCGACATGAAAAGCCAGCCAGTCCTGGGCAAGTAAACGAAAGCCTCCACCCATTACGACCGTCGATCTTTTTTCTGCGTTAAACTCTGTGGTTCCAATACCGCCCAGAAAGTACACCGCAATATTGAACGCCATGCTCTCACCGATAAACACTTCGCCAGGCAGCAAATTAAAACCCACGTTTATGTCGTAATAAGTCAACTGTCGATCTGAGATAATGTCGATCAGACCCAATGTTTCGGCACTCGATTTGCTTGTCTCCGTTTGACCAATCGTAGCTTCAAAAAAAATATCCTCAGTAACCAAGTAGGCCAAGCGAAAACCGGTCACCGAATTGGTGCCAAAATCTTCTGCAGAATAAATACCAAAATATATCCCTAATTCAATACTCTCGTTATCGATGGCTACTTTATTGATTTCTCGGCGTTTTACATTTGGCTGTACCAACGAAGTCTGCGATAAACGCTGGTCGGTCTTATTGGCCTCAACATTGTCACCGACTTCCGCCGCAAACGCCCTGCTTGAACACAGTAGTAATACCAATGAGAACAACAGTATCCAGTTGTTACCATTTTTGCATATCGACGAATTTGTTAATAAAATATTGATATTCCGCCCTTCCATTCGAAGAATTCCCCACTATCACTACGATCGAGGAAAATTATATTCTGTTTTACCACACCGATAAGCACCAAACGACGTGTGACGTAATAACGTAGGCCTAATCCTGCATAGACGAGATTGTCCGAACGCTCGTTGGCCGCACCCAAATTACTGCGTGGCTGGTTTTTCAAATAACCTAGGCCCATGGTAAAGAACGGTGATACCTTCCAGGCCGGAAAAGGTCTCGACTCAATACCTATTTCGGCCATAAAAGACTGCGTAAATTCCCCCGACGCCTGGGATAGGGAGATTTCCACGGCAATATTTTGGGATAAACTTAGGCCGCCATACACCGTCATGAGTGTCGCACCTTCAAAATTACCCAACATCACCCCAAACTCTCCTACTCGATCCTCAAAATTCTTATAGGTCAGATGTCCGAACTGCGCCTTAACCTCGGGAGCGGTAAAGGTATTGTCCATTTGATCTAGCGATACCCAACCGACCTTGCCTTTAACAGTACGCACCTTAAACCAGTCCGTCTTGCGTTTAAGGACCTCTACCGACTCGTGCCGTATCACGACATGGAATATCGGGTAACCTCTCCCGGGTCCGGTATGTAACTCGATATAGGGATCTACCACCTCTACGATAGCGTACTCGGCGGCGCCCACCTGCGTAGAAAAAAAATAAAACACAGCAAGACACACACAAACTGCGGTATGGCCTAAATGGTACAATTTGCAACCTAGTGTTTGTGGCATTACACATTATTCGCTATAGCTATAAATACATTCACGTATATATAGCGACCGTTTTGCATACAAAATTGAAGTTTTCCCTAAAATAGGGTTTTTTAGCTGGATAAGGTGGTCGGCTACCCGTACGGAAAATCACCTTGAATAGAGGCATACTAGCTGTTTTTAAAGGAATTTAGTACCCATTTTTGAGGTAGGCGTTGCCACACGGAGCATGGGAACGAGAATGGGTATCGCCGTGGCAGTGAGATACGGGCTGTGCTTGTCATCGGTGGGCATTCTTGTGCGGGGCATGGGCGCTTAAAAAGGTACTGGTACGACGTCGGTCCTGGCGTAGGCGTTCCCACGCGGAGCGTGGGAACGAGAATGGGCGTCGCTGTGGCAGTGAGTGGGATAGGTGCCGCGTTTTAAT
>JBGMRO010000026.1:0-7666 GCA_048061555.1 Thiohalomonadales bacterium
AACCCGCATAGTCGGAGTAACCCAAGCCGGATAAAAAGCCACCGCCCCAGCTCCAGTGGCCTTGGATAGGATAAATAAAACCTGTCATGACTACGGAAAATGCCAAAAAAGCCCAAAGTTTCATGCGTTCAGCGACCGCTCCAGATACGATAGACATTGCAGTGGCGACAAAAACGACTTGAAAGAAAAAATCGGCGTGCATAGCATGGTGCGGGGTGTCGCCATCCATGTAGGACGTGCCGTCTGCGCCTGCGATCCCGCTTAGCAGGTTGCCGCCTCCGATAAAACTATTGCCATCGCCGTACATTAAGTTGTAGCCGATCAGCAGGTACATGATGCATGCAATAGAATATAAGGCCACATTCTTGGTAAGAATTTCGGTAGTATTTTTACTGCGCACTAATCCGGCTTCTAACATGGCGAACCCTGCCGCCATCCACATCACTAACGCGCCTGCCAACACAAACCATAGTGTGTTAAGCACGTATTTAAGCTCTGGTATTGCTTCCACGATAGACTCTCCTCGTTTACAAATATATTATATTATTTTATTTTATTTTATTTTTTGGTAGCTACTTGCAGTGATAAAGCTATAAGGCTTCGGGTCCTGTCTCTCCGGTACGGATTCTAACGACGTGCTCGATAGTGGAAACGAAGATCTTTCCATCACCGATCTTGCCTGTGTTGGCGGCTTTGGAGATGGCCTCAAGGACTTGGTCTAACATGTCGGCAGTAATCGCAATATCTATTTTAACTTTGGGTAAAAAATCAACAACGTATTCTGCTCCGCGGTAAAGTTCAGTATGTCCTTTTTGGCGTCCGAAACCCTTCACTTCGGTGACCGTTATCCCCTGGACACCTATTTCCGATAAGGCTTCCCTGACGTCATCTAATTTAAATGGTTTAATAATGGCTGTGACAAACTTCATATTGTTCTCCTTAATTCTCGCCGGGTAATGACTGATAATCCAAGAATATCGTACTACGCTGCGATTATCTCATAACGTGGCGCTATAGTTACCGATTTAACCTAGAATAATCAGTTGGGCGTAAAAAAACATGCAAAATATTGCTGTGAATCGTAAATTTAATTTTGCGTAGTCACCTTGTCGGTGATCAGCGAATTTTTAAATTTTCTCGGCGCATCAAGAGCTTGCATGGATTTTTGTGATTCAACTGATATGTTAGGGTTAACCGTTGTTTTTGTGCAAAGTACGGCAGATGCCATGTAAAATATGGGTCAATACTATCAAATATTAACAGACAAAATGTGTCGAATTTACCTCTATATACGCACCTTTAGAGGGCGTATAGCCTTTGCTTGAACCAATGTGGCGCATTTTGCGAACCCCGGCATGAAATCTACGGGATTCGCTAGCGTCAAAATGGGCCTACAGGTATTCACGACCTACTCTATTTCCAAAATTGTTCTAGCAATCTCTGCAGGACCACATCACTACGTTTGTCATTTTATTAAGAGAGAGATTAATCAGCTTACCTTTACTATTTGGGGGGGGGCATTTTAGTGATAGAAGCACATAGCACTAAGGTTTGAAATCTGTAGAAAGGGATACCGTCGTCCGATAACTGTCGCCACTTAGGTCGGTATCGCTGAGCATAAAGGCCAGTTTATATCTGTCGAATGGCTTGGTAAATACGACAGAATAATCGGCGTAGTTAGGGTCGTTGTCGACATCATAGTATCCAAAGTGAAGGGTCATATCCCATGTGGTTATAGGGATTACACCCGCAAACTCAAAGTATTGGCCATAATCGGAAGACGTCGAAAATTTTGCGGATAGTCCTCCCTGGCCTATATGGGCGTAAAACTCTTCAAAATCGCCATCGGCCTGAGGAAAACGGTATACGATCAGGCCTCCGCCAAAATCGATATTTTTGGCATTGCCCGCGTAGGCGATAACAAGGTCGAGCTCGCTACCGTTGCTAACGTTAGAGGTCCATGCGCCCAGAACCAGACCAATGGGATCCACATAATCTACGCCGCCTTGTACCGCTGCATCAGTAGATTGAGGTTTACCACGCCACATATAGGTTGAAGTGACTGCTAGATTCCCGCTGAGTTCGCCATTGATTTTTATTTCGGCCAGTGCGGCAGTGGAGATGCCCAAGCTAATTGTGGCGACTCCAAATAAAACGTAGAGCTTGTGTCTTAGTATCATGTTAAATTCCCTCGTGCAGTTGTTGTAGTATTCAAACTTAATTTATTTTTTTATGGTTATGGTCGCAAGTTCACTATGTCAACATGTTCTTGCTCAACATAAACCTCCGCAAAATAACACGGGCCACTGGAAAATGCACATTTTTTCACATTCTTTTAATTATGCAAATATACTGTTAGGGTTATCAATACAACCGGCAAGGGCGAGATCGATATGATTAAATTTGAACAAATATTGAGTTCTGAACTATTAGACGATATTACCTCCAAAATTGCTGAGGCGCTGCCGTCTGAGCTTAAACCGAATATTAAGGGTGTACAGCAGGACATCGAAAAAAATATTAGAGTCATTTTGCAAGCGAGTTTCGCAAAACTTGACCTAGTGAGTCGTGAAGAGTTCGATATACAAGCCCGCGTACTAGAACGTAGCCGCGAAAAATTGCGATTACTGGAGCAACGTTTAGATCAATTGGATATTCAATCCCAATAATGCCATGTCTCTCGCCGTAGTCTATAGTCGTGCCCAGGTCGGAATCTCAGCACCTCTGGTTTCCGTAGAAGTCCATATATCTAGAGGCCTGCCGGGGCTATCCATTGTTGGTTTGCCCGAAACCGCAGTGAAAGAAAGCAAAGATCGAGTTCGCGCTGCCATTCTTAATTCCCATTTTGAGTTTCCTGCACGGCGTATAACTATAAATCTAGCCCCGGCAGATTTGCCGAAAGAAGGTGGTAGTTTTGATTTAGCGATCGCAATAGGGATCTTGGCCGCGTCTGAGCAGATTCCCGAGTTGGCATTACAGCGCTATGAATTTTTTGGTGAGCTAGCATTGGGCGGCGCAATTCGATCTGTGCGCGGTATATTGCCCGCAGCGATACAGACAAGAAATGCGCAACGGAAAATAATTCTGCCCGAGAGTAATGCTAGCGAAGCGGCGCTGGTTTCTAATCTTGACGTTCTTGTGGCGCCGCACCTATTGCAGCTTTGCGAACATTTGCGTGGTCAGAATATTATTAACCCATGGGTTGCGCCTGTGCCACTAAAAAACGCTGACAGGCCGGTGGAAAATAATTCTGAGCACCTGGATTTGATGGATGTCAACGGTCAGCATCATGTTAAGAGGGCATTGGAGATCGCGGCGGCAGGGAGTCACAGTTTGTTGATGATCGGTCCGCCTGGTACCGGAAAAACAATGTTGGCGAGTCGACTACCGAGTATCCTGCCTGCGATGACAGAAGATGAAGCTTTGCAAACCGTAGCAATCGCTTCGATTTATGAGCGCCAACTTGACCTGAGTAAATGGTTACGAAGACCATTTCGTGCGCCACACCATACTGCATCTGGTGTGGCCCTCGTGGGTGGTGGCCGTAATGCCAACCCGGGTGAGATATCCTTGGCGCACAATGGGGTCTTATTTCTGGATGAGTTGCCAGAGTTTAGCCGTAAGGTATTAGAAGTCCTGCGGGAGCCATTGGAGTCTGGGAAAATCGTAATTTCTCGAGCGGCAAAACAAGCAGAATATCCGGCCAGTTTTCAGTTAATCGCGGCGATGAATCCGTGTCCCTGTGGTTATTTGGGGCATAGCAATGGTCGCTGTCATTGTAGCTCTGATCAAGTGCAGCGATACCGAAACAAATTATCAGGGCCGCTGCTAGATCGCATTGACCTACATGTCGAGGTGCCTAATCTTTCCCATGCACAAATGACAGATCCTACACAAGTTGGAGATTCCAGTAAAATCGTATCGAAACGGGTACGTCGTTGTCGAGACCTTCAGCAACGACGTAGCGGAAAACCCAATGCACGATTGAATAACCGGGAAATAAAACAGCTTTGTGTATTGTCCGATAGGGATAATACTTTATTAGAGACAGCCATCGATAAATTTGGTTTGTCGGCACGGGCCTATCATAGGATACTGAAAATCTCACGCACAATAGCAGACATGGCTGATTCAGAAAAAATACGCACGGCGCATTTAACCGAGGCAATCAGTTATCGAAAACTAGATCGAAGGGAACTCGTCGTTTCGTAATTATAATTATATGGTTTCATAGCGTGGCATAATCTGCTGGCGTGCGAGCTTCAGACTGATAAATTATGATAGAGTCTTGATCGGTAGCCTTAGAGCTGTACATCGCTGAATCGGCATGTCTTAGTATATCATTGGCCGATTCACCTTGAATGGGAAACATAGAGATCCCTATACTGGCGGATATATTATGCATGCGTCCTTCTATATCAAAAGGTTGTGCTAAGGCATTTTGTAGTTTTTCCGCGATACTGTGCGCATAGTCACTGGATTGTGCATGGCTGGTATTGAGATAAGGCAACAAGACAACAAATTCATCGCCACCTAAACGAGCCACGATATCCTCGGCGCGAACATTCTCCTGCAGTCGTTTTGCCATTTGCTGTAGCAATAAATCGCCTGCTGCATGGCCTTGGCTATCATTGAGTTTTTTGAAATTATCGAGATCAAAGAACAATAAGCCACCGTGGACATCCTCTCGGCTCGCCCTCGCGATTTCCTGTTCTAAACGGTCGAGCAAAAACCGCCGGTTGGGTAGATCCGTCAGCATGTCGTAGTGGGCCTGGTGTTCGATTCGCGACTGGATTAATTTTCGCTCGGTGATGTCATGGAAATTGGCAATGCATCGGGTCATGGTATCTGAGCCTGATTTGATTGCGGTAATAGTCAAAAACTGCGGATACTGTTCTCCACTCTTACGTACACCCCAAATTTCACCCTCCCATTGTCCTTGCGTGGCGACTGTATACCATATGGTATCGAGGGCCTCTTCATTGCGGCTCTTGGAAAGTAATATGCTCATATCTTTGCCCGCGATCTCAGATTGTTGATAGCCGGTAATTTCTTTTAAGGCGTGGTTAATGCGTAATATCAATCCATTAGCATCGGTAATCAGTAGTGCAGAGTGTAGATCAAATGTCGAGGCGAGCAGGCGTAGCTCATTATCCATTTTCTTACGTAGTGAGATATCGTGTAGAACCGCCGAGTAAACGTTTCTATTATTGACCTCAACTACGGTGACGAGTAATTCTAGGAAAAAACGATCGCCGTTTTTTCTCAGGCCGGTATACTCAAGCGGTGCCGGGCCTAAATGACTAGAATCCGTTTTACATTGCCGTTGTAGATTTAGGCATTTTTGCAAATTTTCTAATTCTGGTATTAGACGGCACAAGGATTCGCCAATGATGTCGATGGATTGATGTCCAAAAATGGCCTCTGCGGCTATATTAAAGGATTCAATGACAATATTGTCATCAAATGTCACGATGGCGTTGGCGATGTTGGACAATATGGCACGCTGTGTTAACTCGCTTTCAAATACCGCAGACTGGCATTGTTTTCGAGCGATAGCGGAATGAATGGCCCGTTCTAACAAATGTAATGTCAATTCATTTTTACACAGACAGTCGGACAGCCCGGATTTGATCGCATTAAGGTATAGTTCGCTATGGAACTCGCGGATGAGTAAAATCGCGGGGGGTGTTGAACCATGCAAAACATCAATTTCGTTAGCAAGCTCTAGACCATCTCGAATACTAAGGTCGTAGTCAAAAATATAAACGTCATGCGGGCGACTTTTAGCTTGTACCAGCCCATCCTTGTATGATCTCGACCATTTAATGACATACGAATGCTCAGTCGATAAATTAAGTAATCGATGTGCCTCGGCGTATATCGCTTCGTCTTCTCCGACAAAGAGTATGTTTAGCTGTGTTTTTTCGTCGGACATAATTTATTTTTAGTTTGATTTTTTAAGTAACGATTACTGTGGTTCTACGATTTCCACAACAGACTTTTTTTCTAGTTTTTCCGGTTTCGCATTTAAGTTTTGTATACGTTCGACTAAAGAAATTGATGAAAAGGGTTTGTGTAACAAATTCTGGAATAGGTCATCATCTTTTGTAGTGGGGTGATCTTCGTCGGGAAATCCACTAATCATTTGGATCTTGATGTTCGGGTAAGATTTTCGTACCAACGAAGCAAGCTGCCAGCCATTCAGATTAGGCATAACCACATCGCATAGCAATAAATCAACGGATTGTGATTTAATGACTGAAAGTGCCTGTTCACCATCATATGCGGTCAATACATTATATCCCTGTGCGGTAAACAACTCCGAGGCGAGTGCCACTATAGATTTTTCATCGTCAACAACAAGCAAAGTCTTCTGGAAGAGAGGGTTTTGGTTTGAGTTATTTTTCATCTCACATATCCCCGGAAATGGTTCTAACGAACATTTACCGCCGTCTGTCTACCGCTCAATTAACTTATCATTAAAGGTATGCTACTAATACGGTAGGGCAACGATTGAGGCATCGCAATGAAACAGTAGCGTTCTAAGGCAACTAGTATATTCGCTTAAGAATTCTGTGATGCGTTAGGGCAAATTAAATACTAGGCATTAAGAAAGGTATAGCAGAGGATTCGTGATAATTAAAGAAAAAATTCTGTACTAAGTATTACTTATGACCTTATTTTTTCCTGTGGATTTGTATATATATTGTACATATTGCGTGACAAGCTATTTCGACTAGATAGGCATAAAAATAACAAAATCGTTGGCCGACGTCGAAATATAGATTAGATTTGAGATCAAAATACTATCAACCTGACCGCACTACCTAAATTAGACCGTCAAGTGGCGTCGAATTAACTCATCGGATAAGTCCTTCATGGCACCTGCCGCGACCTTTCGGCCTTTGTCCAACAAAACGAACTGTTGCCCTACACGTCGGGCAAACGGCAATTTTTGTTCCACCAATAGCACGGTCAAATTTTCCTGCTGATTCAATTGTAGGATGACATCACCAATTTGTTGGACAATATTAGGTTGAATACCCTCACAGGGTTCGTCCAGGATAAGCAATTTTGGATTAAGAACCAGGGCGCGGCCAATGGCCAGTTGTTGCTGTTGCCCACCCGATAGGTCTCCACCACGTCTTTGTAACATATCCTTCAGGACAGGAAATAGCTCGTAGATACGATCAGGTATTTTACGAGATTTTTTCGGCATTACCGACAGACACAGGCGCAAGTTTTCCTCAACGGTGAGTTGTGCAAATATCTCTCTACCCTGGGGTACATAACCAATACCAATACGGGCACGAAATTCGGCCGGCCTATGGAGCAGGTGCTGCTGGTCAAATTTAATTTCACCAGAATTCACTGTTAATAGACCCATGATGGAATTTAACAAGGTAGTCTTCCCCATACCATTCCTACCCATCAGGCACAAACAACTACCCTGCACCACTTCAAGGTCGATGTCCCAGAGGGTATGACTTTCACCATAAAACTGATTTAAACCCGATATCGATAACATAATTCGTGACTCGTGACTCGTGATTCGGAAACCTATAATCTTTAATCTTTAATCTTTAGTCTTTTACCTTTTACCTTTTACCTTTAGCCTTTAGCCTTTTACCTATCATTCCCCCAAATAAACTTCGATCACCCG
>JBGMRO010000026.1:7766-15428 GCA_048061555.1 Thiohalomonadales bacterium
CCTTTAGCCTTTAGCCTTTTACCTATCATTCCCCCAAATAAACTTCGATCACCCGCTGATCGTTCTGAATCTGCTCCATCGACCCTTCAGCTAAGACATGGCCTTCGTGCAATACGGTAACAGTTTTCGCAATTGAGCGCACAAAGTCCATGTCGTGCTCTACCACGACTATAGAATGGTCGCCCGCGAGATCAGTCAATAGTTCAGCGGTACGTTCAGTTTCTTGCTGTGTCATGCCCGCCACAGGCTCATCCACTAGCAGTAATTTTGGGTTTTGCATTAAAAGCATGCCAATCTCTAACCATTGAGTTTGGCCGTGGGATAGTGATGCCGCGTGCTTTTTGTGGAGAGCCGATAGACCGATGATAGACATCACCTCATCAATGTGATCTCTCTGTTCCCCAGAGAGCTTGGCAAAAAGACTCGGCCAGACACGTTTGTCGGTCTGCATGGCGAGCTCCAGGTTTTCAAACGTGCTATGCGTGGGAAATACCGTGGGTTTTTGAAATTTTCGACCAATGCCCGCCAGTGCGACCTGGTGCTCAGACATTTTACTTAAATCCATAGATTGTCCAAAAAATACACTGCCACTGTCGGCACGTGTCTTACCCGTAATGATATCCATCAAGGTGGTTTTTCCTGCCCCATTGGGGCCGATAATACAGCGTAATTCACCATCATCGATATATAAGGTCAGGTCATTAATCGCCTTGAAACCATCAAAGCTCAGGTTTAGATTTTCGATGTAGAGAATGGTGCCGTGTGAACTGTCAACCCGATTCGGACCGAGTACAAACGATTGTTCCAGCATAAAATCAAAAACGCGGTCTCTGCGCCAATATTCCCGAATTTTAGCCATTTGGTTCATTGTGCTTTGCTCAACTTTCTCTTCAACTGATACTGTTGTAGTACGCCGACTAGGCCCTTGGGCATGAATACAGTAACAAGCACGAACAATGCACCGAGTGCGAATAACCATGCCTCGGGCATAGCCGCCGTCAAGTATGTCTTTGAATAATTGACAAGAATACCACCGGCAATAGCGCCGTAGAGTGTTGCGCGCCCACCGACCGCGACCCAAACGACTAATTCTATTGAATTGATCGGAGAAAATTCACCTGGATTAATGATACCGACTTGAGGCACGTAGAGTGCGCCGGCGATGCCGGCCAATATTGCAGAGAATACAAAAATCCATAATTTATAACTCTCCACTTTGTATCCTACAAATCGAGTGCGGTCTTCAGCATCTCGAATGGCTATTACGATCCGCCCCAGTTTAGAGGTAACGATGTAGCGACAGGCCAGATAGGCAAGCAAAAGCAATAAGCAGGTCATCAAAAATAGACTAATACGAGTGGAGTCGGAGCGTAGGCTAAAGCCGAGGATGTCCTTGAAATCGGTTAATCCATTATTGCCACCGAAACCCATTTCGTTTCGAAAGAAGGCGAGTAGTAGTGCGTATGTTAACGCTTGTGTTATTATCGACAAATAGACACCAGTAACACGGGAACGGAATGCCAGCCACCCAAAAACAAATGCCAATATTCCCGGGATCAACATGACCATCAGCATCGCAAACCAGAACATATCAAAACCAAGCCAATACCAAGGTAGCGACTCCCAGTTTAAAAATACCATAAAATCGGGTAATTCTGGATTCCCGTAAACACCTCGATCACCAATTTGGCGCATCAAATACATGCCCATGGCATATCCACCCAAGGCAAAAAATGCGGCGTGACCTAAGCTTAATATACCGCAGTAACCCCAAACCAAGTCCAGGGCGAGTGCCAGCATGGCAAAGCAAAGGTATTTACCTAAGAGCGTAACGGTATAGGTCGACAGATGAAAAAACGAAGCTTCATCGACAAGTAAATTGCAGACACTAACGACTAGCGCAGTGAAGGTCAATGCTATAACAAAAATCTTACTGCCTCGATCATTTAGAATTAGGCGCGCAAGTAAGCTGTTGGCTGACATCTTAATTCCCCGCCGCACGACCTTTCTGGGGGAATAGCCCCTTAGGTCTTTTTTGAATAAATAAAATGATAAATATTAATAATATTATCTTGGCGAGCACGGCACCTGACCAAGGTTCTAGAAATTTATTAACGACCCCAAGCGAGAGGGCGCCGACCAAGGTTCCCCAGAGGTTGCCCACACCGCCAAAGACGACCACCATAAAAGAATCGATTATATAGGCCTGGCCTAAGTTCGGGCCGACGTTGGTTAGCTGTGATAAGGCCACACCGGCTACACCAGCGATTCCTGAGCCTAGGCCAAAGGTGAGTAAGTCCACCCAGTCGCTGCGTATACCCAGTGCTTTGGCCATTGAGCGATTTTGAGAAACGGCACGTACTTGCAGACCAAGGTTCGTCTTCTTTAATGTCGTGAGTAGGGTAATAAAAACTAACAGGCTGAAAATAATAATATAGAGGCGATTAAAGGTTAAGGATAAAGCGTCATTGATTTGCCAAGCACCGCTCATCCAGCTAGGCGTCTCAACGGAACGATTCAATGGAGAAAAAATGCTGCGAACCATTTGTTGTAGTATCAAACTAATGCCAAACGTCGCCAATAACGTCTCTAACGGTCGACCGTATAAAAAACGGATAACAGTGCGTTCGATCAATATACCGAATAGACCTGCGACAATAAAGGCTGCGGGAATCGCGACCGCGAGTGACCACTCGATAGTATTTGGCATGAGTAGCTGCACCACGTAGGTGGTGTAGGCGCCAATCATGATCAATTCTCCATGGGCCATGTTGATAACTCCCATAACACCAAAGGTGATCGCAAGTCCGATGGCGGCGAGTAGCAATACCGAACCCAGGCTAATACCAAAAAACAGCGTTTCTAAAATGTTATAAAAATCAGTCTTGCTTTTAATATTGTTTATGGCCCGCTGAGCGGCGTTACGTATCGCGGCGTCCTTAACTATCGGTGTGCCGTCTTCTTCTTGCGCCACCAGCGCTTCTAATTTGGCTAGTGCAATGGGTAAGAGGCTCTGCGATAGTGTGCTAATGGCATCCATGCGTTTGATGTGATGACTGCTTTCGCTTTCGATTTCGATTAATGCAATGCCTATTTTCAGGTCGCTTTTGATATCGGTAGATGTTTCGGTGGAGAGCCTTTTTTGAAAAATATCGATATCGTCGGCGGAAACGTCCTTTAGCATTTCTCTGACAGCCTGCTGTCGTACGGATTCGTCTGGGTGATATAAACTTAATTTTGCGATAGATACGCGCAGCATTTTTCGCAGTTTGTTATTAGTTTTAATTTTTTTTATTTGATTTTTTTGTAATTGACCATAATCGAGTTTGGAATAGGCGTCGTGGGCGTTATAGCCCTCATCGGTTTGCTCAATAATAATTACCCGTTGGTCGCTTTTTCTATAATAGAGTTTATTTGTCAGAAAGGCCTGCAATATAGCGCGAGTGCGAGGGAAGTTGAGTAGTAGCAGGTCTTCGACGGCCTGGGCCTTGTCACGAAAGCGCTTGACGTTGAGGGCCTGGATTGCGGTGTCGATGGCCGCTTCGTCGGTCTGGTTGGAGGCGATCACCGGAAAAGCTACGCATAGCGCAAGTAGAGATATTAGGACGGCCAAGAATGGCAAGTCCCACCGACATGTCAAGCGCATAAACTTTCCTTGGCTGGGCAGTGAGCGACAATGCTGTTTTTTATTTACCGTAGGGTGGATGCGCTATGCTTATCCACCCTACGGTAGGGCTGATAAGCGCGCATTCACCACAGGCTATTTTTTTATCTTAGGTCGTTAGCCATGGTCGTTAGCCAGAGTCGTTAGACAAATTGGCAATCACTCAGAAATTTTGCCCTGAACATTTACCTGTCTTGATATTAAAGTTTCCGCAGCTAATCGGTGGTATCCAAGAAGATACAATATACTTACTACCGGCTAAGTAATTAGACCAGGCGTCACCGATAACGGTACCACGAGTTTGCCAAACGATATCGAATTGTCCATCGGCCTGAATTTCACCGATGAGAACGGGTTTGGATAGATGGTGGTTGGTGTTCATAACCGCTATGCCACCACTTAAGTTGGGCGTAGTTATGCCCAGCATGGCTTGTTCGACTGCATCGGTCTTGGTCGTGCCTGCGTTTTCGACCGCTTTTACCCACATATTGAATCCGATATAGGTGGCCTCCATCGGATCGTTGGTGACTCTTTTGCTGTCTTTAATAAATTTTTTCCAGGATTTAATAAAAGCGCTATTTTCTTTACTCTCTACACTCTGAAAATAATTCCACGCCGCCAAGTGACCGACTAGCGGTTTGGTATCGATGCCAGATAGTTCTTCTTCGCCGACCGAGAAGGCAATGACAGGAATGTCTTCTGCTGATACGCCTTGATTACCCAGTTCTTTATAAAATGGTACATTGGCATCACCATTAATAGTCGATACAACGCCCGTCTTTATACCCTTGGAGCCAAATTTTTTGATCTTCGAGACGATGCTTTGCCAGTCAGAATGACCAAATGGCGTGTAATTGATCATAATGTCTTTTTCTTTGACGCCCTTGGCCTTTAGGTAGGCCTCAAGTATCTTATTGGTGGTACGCGGGTAAACATAATCCGTGCCTGCTAATACCCAGCGTTTCACGCCGATCTCGTTCATTAAATAATCCACCGCCGGTATGGCTTGTTGATTGGGGGCCGCACCGGTGTAAAAGACATTTCTTGAAGACTCTTCGCCTTCGTATTGCACCGGGTAGAACAATAAGCCATTGAGTTCTTCAATGACCGGTAATACCGATTTACGTGAGACCGATGTCCAACAGCCGAATATGACATCGACCTTTTTCTTACTGATTAATTCACGGGTCTTTTCCGCGAATAGCGGCCAATTGGAGGCCGGATCAACCACCACAGCCTCCAATTTACGACCTAAAATACCGCCCGCCTTATTTTGTTTCTCTATCATCATCAATACGGTGTCTTTTAATGTCGTTTCACTGATCGCCATTGTGCCCGAAAGTGAGTGTAAGACACCGACTTTGATCGGTGGTTTGGCTGCTGATGTGTTGCTTATCACGCCGAATAGCAGTAACGCCGTGACAACAGATAATATTATAGCTTTATGCATGCTGTGTCTCCCCGACTAGTGCGGAACGTTAGGTGGAAATTATATTTATGGATCGGCCTGCCGAACAATACATTGTGCGACAGGCCGCATGGGACAGATGAGATTTCTTATTATTGCGAGTCCTTACAGCGTAAGACTCAATTTTCTTATTTCTTCTTGAGGTCGAAACTCCAGCCGTAGGAGACTTGAAATAGTGGGTCGTTTTCCACGCCACCTTGTTGTCTGGATTTGTCGGTGAAGGCCTTGTTTACCGTAAAACTCAAGGCGTCGGTAGCAGCATAACTCAATGTGAGATGAGAATACTCGTCCCCGCTGGATTTATCACGAAACCACTGACCGAACGTGACGCTGTATTTGCTCCATTCATAACCCAGTGTGAGGTAGATATCGTCATCGTAGTTGTTATCGACATTAACATACAGGCCCGCACTAAAACCAACGTAAGCGATGCTACCTACGATTTCTGCAACATTGGTATCAAAGAGCCCGTATTGTGTTTCACCGTTGTCATCTGTTAGTCCCGCACCAGGATACAAATAGGTTACATAGGATACGTCCCAATCGATATCAGCGTTTGTTGCGGCATAACCTATAATGATATCTGTTTCACTGCCACCGATGCCCGAACTACTCAGCCAGGCAGTAGCGTATGCGCCATTTTCGAGTTTCGCGCTCAGTTCGCCGCTGACTTGAGCTTGCCCCCCCCCAGCAGCGGAATTTTGAGCACCCTCATTGACGCCACGCCACAAATACATATTCGCGATACCAATACCTGCGGTAACCTCCGCTGAAACAGCCGGGGTAACATACATCGATGTAAGCATGCCCATTGCCACTAGCGGCGTTAGTCTTGTAGATAACTTCATTCGTAGATCTCCCCATTTTGTAGATTAAGTTACATAATACTGCACAAACATTTAGGTAATCTTTCCAAGAACGATTACCTGTTTTTTTGTTATGTTGGCGCTTATTTCAGAAATTACTCTGCGCCTAGTATCTTTTAAAAACGCCCGTAGTGAAAGCGCAGCTTGTATATAAAGCTAATATTAAGTGGAAAGATACAAAAAACAGTCACTTATTAATTATTTTAGTCAAGCTAGAGAGAATATTGTTTGCTTTTTGACCGATTGTCGTGCATAACAATACCGTGTCTTTTTGTTTATGGTGCGATTTACGATTAATTTTGTTTAATTGAGCATGCCTTGTTCAATAATGAAGTCTTGAATCGTATCTAAGCCCTTACTTTGTTTTAAATTTGAAAATACGAAGGGTTTTCCTGCACGCATGCGTGCTGCATCTTGCTCCATTACTGCTAAAGACGCACCAACATAGGGCGCAAGATCTATTTTATTGATGACTAAAAGGTCCGATTTAGTGATACCAGGGCCACCCTTACGGGGAATTTTTTCACCTGCGGCAACATCGATGACATAGATCGTCAAGTCAGACAATTCGGGACTAAACGTCGCACTTAGGTTGTCCCCGCCACTTTCGATGAATACCAGATCAAGGTCAGGAAAACGTTTATTTAAATCCGCCACGGCAGTCAAGTTCATGGAGGCGTCTTCACGGATTGCCGTATGTGGACAGCCGCCCGTTTCTACGCCGAGTATCCTGTCTGCTGCCAAGGCCTGGCTTTTTATCAGGAACTGCGCGTCTTCCTTGGTATAAATATCATTCGTAACAACGGCGATATTGTACTTGTCTCGCATCGATTTACACAACGCATCGAGTAATGCTGTTTTACCGGAACCGACTGGGCCACCCACGCCGACGCGTAATGCGGATTTTGATGAATCATTCATTTGTCCACCTAGATAGTGTATTTATTATAGGCACCTCAAGTTATGACCGAAACAATCGGGTATATTGAGACTCATGGAATGCACTGGCTATGGCAATACCCTGTGATGTGTTACCGATATCATCATCGTTAATCTGCCAGCTGTGTTCAAGCGCCCTGGGTATCAATAGCGCTAAGTCGGCCAACAAACGTTGCCCATCGGTTTGACCCAAAGGAATAAGCTTTACCGCAGCTGCGACTTGGTTTTCGCACCAAGACCAAAGATAACCGCGTGCAGTGGTTATTGCCGGAATCTTCCAGTAGTGAGCGGCGAGCGAAAACGTCGTGACAAAGCTAATTTCATCGTGGCATTGTGCGGTTAGTTTCTGGATTTTCGGGACCTGCAAGTCGGAGAGTAGTCTAACCAAGGCGATGCCGAGTTGGCAATCCTCATCGTACAACTCTTGTGTTTCACGGCTACTCAGTAAATACCGATTCCAATGCACCACATTGTCTATAGCGTTGTCTTCCAACGCTAGATAAATGCGACGCAGGATAGGCACATCGAGTCCGCATAGGTTATTTTCTAATTGGCCACCGATCCAACGTCGACAAGACACGAAATCGTGTACCCATTTTTCTTCTACCGCAAATTCTAATCCTTGTGAATACGCATAGGCACCTACGGGTAAGGTTGCGGATATTAATTGCCACAGGCGCAATTCGCATAAGGCCTCTTGATGGTGTGGGTTTGTCATGTCAAGT
>JBGMRO010000027.1:0-6112 GCA_048061555.1 Thiohalomonadales bacterium
ACGTACACGAGTACTCGCCGAGCGAGCCATCTTTATTGCTGAGAGACAAGGAACGATATTGCGATGGCAAGTTGAACAAGTATTTCTCGAGTTATTGCTAGTACCTGAATTTAATGGGTTTCTTTCTAGTACAAGCGATATCAATCAAGCGTTATTGCGTGTGTCTACAGCACTTGAAACGATCCCCAAGAAACTAACAACAGAAAGTGAAACCATAACAACGAACTTAATGCATAAGATTGAAAAAGAACGAGAAAATACCATCAATCATATAAGTGAGCAATTATTAAATAAGTCCTTTATTCTGGGCATTCTACTAATTTTAGTTTTTATGATTAGTGCTTTATTCGTAATGCTTACTTATAAATATTTTTCTTTGAAAATCGGGCAACTGAAAACCGGGTAACTGTAAATCGGGAAACAAGGGGTCAATCGGATCAGTATTTAACCTAGATTAACCACCATAATGACACGAATATGAATTATCGATGTTTATTTGAGGCATGCAGTCTGTCCAGTTCCTTGCAGCTTTCCTTAACACCCATATTACAGGCTAGTTTATATTCAGCTAATGCGGCCTGTGCTTGATCCATTAAGGAATAGATGTAAGCTCGATTATAGTAGGCAATCGCAAAATCCTGATCTATGCGTATAGCTTTATCACTATCACTTAATGCCTTTACTAAATAATCGACCTCGGCCAATGCTCGCGCACGATTTGTTAAGGCTGCGGTGTTTTTAGGATCTAAAAGCAAAATTTGAGTTGAAGCAGCAATGACATTACCCCATTGCTGTACGGAAAGATTTTCCGTACTATATTGCAAAAGCATAACAATGTCGTTGAGAATATTTTCAGGTATGGTGCCCATTAACATAAACAGATTATGGCACCCGTTTTCAAAATCCAGATCGCAGGCAGTCCAATAATCACTTTTAGCACGCTCAAAATCTTTTTTAAATTGAAACGCATAAGCGCGATTGTTATAGGCTATACCGCTATCCGGGTTTATTTCCAGGGCGATACCCAGATCTACTAGTGCCTGATCGACCTTGCCCATTTCTATGTATGCCCACGCTCGGAATACATAGGCTAGATCGGAATTCGGATCAGCCTGCAAGGCCTTTGTGGCTGTGCGTATGGCCTCATTCCAATTGGCCTCTTGCAAAAAAAGGGCACTCTTGTCTAACCATGAGAGCTTGGATGACGCGCTACTTTTGTTATTAAACTTAGCTACGCTAGAAGTCGCTTGCGCCCAAACGGAGTGAGAAAAAACAAAGATTGTAACTATAAAGATTAGCCTACAATAAAAATTTTTGCTAAAAGTACATTTACCGTTAACATCGTCACCAAAAGTAAAACCCATCTGAACAAACACGATTCCCACACCCCGTTGTATTTTGACCCAATTACTTTTTACCAAGTACCTTTTTATATCGTAATAATACCGATATTTACGACAATAGTGAAGCGGCAACGAAGTCACAACGTTAGAATGCAAGCGTAAATATTAGTACTTGGCCTCGTCGTGTCGAATAAACTTACAAATGTAAATTTTCGTAAGGTAAAAGGCGGGTTTTCTAGATGAAATCTAAAGTGAAGTGAGAATCTTAATGATTTCGGGTGCATCCCACTGGCGAGTCCCAATAACGCGATATACGAGTCGCCCTCGTTTATCGACGACATAGGTAGTCGGTAGGCCCACGACGCCATAGCTTTTAATAACATTTGAATCGGTATCCAATAACAAGGGGAAACTTACCGGATAATCTGCGCTAAATGTAAAAATAGTATCACTATCTTCGCCTACATCTATACCCAGCAAAATGACATCTCTGTCTTTTAGTTTCACAAAGGCGCGTTCCATCGAAGGAAGTTCTTCACGACAGGGAGGACACCAGGTGGCCCAAAAATTTAGGATAACGACCTTACCGCGATAGGCTTTCAGCGTATGTGTCTTACCGTCTATATCCTGTAAAGAAAAATCCGGAGCGAGCGGTGTGCCGGGTATTGGATGCAATATTTGGGTCACTTCTGCTGCGAAGAATTTGCCCGAGTCGATACTGACAGTTAGGATCAGCAATCCAATAATAATAGCGGGGGTTAATTTAGTCACAGTCGGCATAAGTAAACCCTTATTTTTCACTACCGCTAGGTTCTGGATGGATGTCTCTCGCACATTCGATATTTTTTATGGTTGCGGACTGCGGTTGTCTGTCAAGCATCCATAACACTGTCAAATTAAATTTTACGCCTGGGGCCAATGCGAAGCTGGTCATGCCCCAATTATAGTCTTGCTGCTGATAGCTCTGCTGAGTCGGTAATAGAGACCATTCAAAGGCGATACGGGCGGCTTGATTTACAGTTCGTAACCGCCACTCTTCGGCCCACATCTCGCGTGTTTTTAATCCTGTAGCATGACCTTGCTGTGTTATTTTCCACTGACTTAAGTCATAACTCACAAGCGCACTATTTGCGCTCGTGGTATCATTTTTTATCACGGTTTGAAATATACAACTCTGCGCGATGAGCTCGCTTTCGCTCGCAGCAAATCCACGTGCGGCAAAAAAGGCTCGAGACTGGTCAGGTAGGCGTTGCACCAAACGTAATGATAATCCTGCCGCCTTTAACTCCCAGTACGGTAATTGGGCCTCCTTGTCAGTACCCGTCGAGACAGCCGCCCAGGATGATGAAATCAACCCTAATGCACAAATTGAGATACTCAAACATTGGTTAACCACGGTCCATATAGCTTTAGACATAACGAAGTCCGGTATCGCTTACGTCTGTTTTCTGTTGGTCTTGTCTAATCCTCATACTCGGTATATTTTTTAGCGCTACCTTTAACTTTCTCTACAGGATATTTTTTCTGATTGAGAGCTATTTTTTCGTCAACGGTAGAAATGATATCCACGCCGAGTTTATCAGCGATGCGGATTAAATAAATTTGTATGTCTGCAATTTCGAATGCCACCTCTTTTAATTTATCGGGTGGCAATTGCCGGCTTTGTTCTTCTGTCAACCATTGAAAGTGCTCAAGCAGTTCCGCTGCCTCCCCAATCAGGGCCATGGACAAATTCTTGGGTGAATGAAACTGATCCCAATCGCGCTCATGTGCAAACGCCCTCAATCGGTTCTGTAGCGGTTCAAGTATACTCACACTCCCCTCCCTGTTTCTTTCTAAATCGTAAAGCGAAAATTTTTATCCGCGATTGCATTCTAACAGCATTAATGTCGGTCAAGGTTATCTGGGCAATTCGCTTGCTAAGTATAGTGTTCCATGCACTATTTTGAGTCAATCGAATAACGATTGGCGCTATTTTTGTGCGGTTATTAACGAATCTAGGCTCAACGTCTACTTATACCCAGCATTAGCACCTCCAATATGTTATTTTTCAATAGTTTATGCTATAACAGAATCACATTTTTTCTGTGTGGATTTTATGCATAACGGGTACCTTCGAACCAGAAACTACCAGCAGCAAAAACCGTTCGACGTAAACAAAATTTGCCGCCCTAGCGCATGCCTGGGGGGAAAATCCTGAAATAATTGTACGCTTTACGATCATTCGAGAGTGCGAATTTATAATAAAAATACGCAGTAACAAACATGAGGGATACAGAAACATGAGCAAGCTTGTTATAGGTCGTGCGGGTAGTACCCGGTCAAAACTGACATCATTATTTTTAATCAGCATTACCCTGTTTAGCCTCTGTAGCCTGTTATCCGTTGCACAGGTAGAAGCCAAATCCAATAAAGACGTTGAGAAACCACCAAAGCTCTTGGCCGGTTTTAGTTACTTGAGCAAAGAGAGCGCGGAATGTGTCTCATGCCATCGCGAAAAGACCAGAGGCATTTATGAAATGTGGGGTGATTCAAAACACTTCGGCGCCAATATTGGTTGCTACGAATGTCATAAGGCCAAACCCACAGACAAAGATGCTATCAAGCACAAAGACTTTACGATTTCGGTGATTGTATCGCCAAAAGACTGCTCACGCTGTCATGAAAAAGAGGTCAAGGAATTTGATGCCTCCCACCACGCCACGGCAGGCAACATCCTCGGCTCTCTCGATAATGTCTTAGCAGAAGTCGTCGAAGGTGCGCCGACTTTACACGGAACCTCACCGGTGGTCACACTCGGTTGCTCCGGGTGTCACGGATCTATAGTTCGCGTGGAATCAGATGGCTCTCTAAATTCGGCTAGCTGGCCTAATACCGGCATAGGCCGAATCAATCCAGACGGCTCCAAGGGTGCCTGTTCGGCCTGCCACCTGCGACATAATTTTGATGTCGAACAGGCCCGACACCCGGACAATTGCGGTCGCTGCCATTTAGGACCGGATCATCCTCAAAAAGAAATTTACGAAGAATCGGTACACGGTATCGCCTTCCGCGCACATATCGATGATATGAATATGGGCTCCGATAAGTGGATTCCGGGTGAGGATTATAGCGCTGCACCGACCTGCGCCACCTGCCATATGTCGGCAACGACTCAACTACCGGTCTCGCACGATATCGGCTCTCGAATCTCCTGGAATCTGCGTGCGCCAGTATCTTTTAAGATCGATGAAAAAGAAATAAAGGCCGGCAAAAAAGTCAAACCCTGGTTGCAACGACGCAAGGATATGAAATCGGTGTGCTCGGCCTGTCACGGCAGAAATATTGTCGACAATTTTTACGAGCAATTCGATTCTTTTATCGAGCTATTTAATAACAAATTTGCCATACCCGCCCAGAATCTCATGAAGGTTCTATACAAAGAAAAGGTCATCGATAAAGTAAAATTTAATGATGAGCTCGAATGGACCTACTTCTATCTCTGGCACCATGAAGGTCGTCGTGCCAGACACGGTGCCGCCATGCTGGCCCCGGACTATACCCACTGGGAAGGCATGTATGAAGTCGCACATCGTTTTTATATAAAGTTTGTACCACAAATCAAACATGCCATACGAGAGGCCCGCCAAGACGGTAACCGGGCAGGGGCAAAAAAAGTAGAAACGGCCCTGAACGAAGTCTTGAACTCGGAAATGCACCGCTGGTTCTTGGGCAAAAAACCACCCAGAGCCTGGTCACCCGACGATGATGACAATCACGGATTTACAAAGACTAAAAAATAATAATAACGTAGATCGAGGCCCGGCAGAAATAAATGACGGGCCTCTTCTGCGACTTTTTGTAAAACTGAGTAGTCGTTTTTAAGCAAAGAATAATAATATGATTCGTTCGACATTGGTAGCCGTGTGTCTGCTAAGCACGGCATTATTGTGTACACAGGTATTCGCGGGTAACCTTGCGCAAGACATCAGTGATGATGACTGCCTGGACTGTCACGGTGTCACGGGTTACGCCGTACCTACGGGTAAAACCGGTGATTCACCCAAACGTCGCCTGGATCTCAATGTCTCCGCCATGCGTGCCAGCGTGCATGGCAAGCTACCCTGCCTCGATTGCCATAACGATATCAAAGAGTCGCCACATAAACGTGAACCTTTAAAGGCGGTCGATTGCATCAGCTGTCACGAGAAACTGGCACCTGAGTCAAAGACCAAGCAAAACAGGGTCAGCCGACGCAAGGCCAAGACAAAGGTCGTTATAAACAATGAAAGTTTCGCCCGCTCGGTGCATTCGAAACAGAAAAAAGATAAAGCCAACGCCGATTGCGCCACCTGTCATACCGCTCACTATGTGTATCTATCCAGTGATCCACGGGCACTAAGCTTTCGAGAGAACTCGCCTAAGGTGTGCGGCAGTTGTCACCCAAAGGCGTTAAGAAACTATAAAAAATCTATCCATGGTGCAGCCTTATTACGCCCGTGGAAGGGTGACAGCGCCACCTGTAGTGATTGTCATTCATCGCATACGATATCAATATCCAAGGAATTATCTACACACCGGATTATCACCGAAAATTGTGGCCACTGTCATCTCACCGAAGTCAATAGTTATATGTCGACCACACATGGTCAATTAGCCTGGTTAGGTAACAAAGAGGTACCGCGTTGCATAGACTGCCACCGCGGTCACGATACGCAAAAAATTAGCAATACCCTGTCTATGGTCAGTAATACCAATATCCTCAAGACCTGTCGCGAGTGCCACGAACA
>JBGMRO010000027.1:6212-14617 GCA_048061555.1 Thiohalomonadales bacterium
AGCTTTGAACGCTTTGACTGGCGCTGGCGGGCAAACCACTGGACCTTGGCGTTATCAGTGATGACCTTGGTATTTACCGGCATGGCGGTTATGTATCCTGATACCGCCTGGTCTATGGCTGTGATCAACGCCGCCGGTGGACCCAGTGTATTTGGGCTTGTACATCGAATCGTCGGTGTTATTTTTATCCTCACCGTTACGACTCACATTGTCGCGATCGTTTTTAAGCTTATAAAGAAAGACAAATTCGACTGGTTCGGACCTGATTCTTTGTTACCGCGCAAAAAAGACTGGCAAGATATGAAATCGCAATTCCATTGGTTTTTCCATGGCGGCGACCAAGCCAAGTTCGATCGCTGGACCTACTGGGAAAAATTTGACTACTGGGCGGTATATTGGGGCGCCTTTGTCATCGGGACCTCCGGTATCGTACTGTGGTACTCCGATACCCTGGTCAACTTTCTACCGGGATGGATGTTCAATCTCGCCTCACTCGCACATGGCCTAGAGGCCTTCTTGGCCGTCATGACGCTGTTCGTGGTACACTTTTTCAACAATCATTTCCGTCCGGCAAAGTTTCCGCTCGATACGGTCATGTTTACCGGTAAGTGGGACTTAGAAGAACTCAAGGAAGAACGTCCGCTACACTACCAACGCCTAAAAGACAGCGGCCAACTTGAGCAACACCTGGTGGCTCCAACCACAAAGACGACCAAGATTATTACGCATGTACTCGGTTTCACCTTGCTGGGCGTTGGGCTATTGTTGCTCATCCTGGTACTGATAGGTTTTAGCCGTCGCGGCTTTGTTTAACCTAAGTCAGAAGCAGCATTTACCTATTTTTATACCGAGCCAAATCAAATAGTCCGGCGCTGACCGGATTATCATGTTTATATTTCTCGAAAAACCAGTCCGCACTTTTCCAAAAGTCCGGGTTAGTACGTCTAATACCATACTGTTGGATCAGGGGCTCATAGCGTTCAGGACTGTCAATCTGTGCAAATTGCTCGACAAAGTCTTCGAGTTCGCTATAGTCTACTTCCAGGAAAAAATTCGGATATGCGCCAGCAAAACCCTTGACGACATCCAGGGTGTTTTCTTTTTTCACATAAACCTTGGCTACACTTAGGGAGCTCGTATTCAGATAAGCCTTGTTACGGATGATCGAATAGACCTGATCATTATCTAAGCTGCCATCTACTTTCACCCGTAAAAACATCACATTGGGGAATATCCAGGTAATCTCCCCTGAGATATTCGCGAGTTTACGTAATATTTTCTCGGTCCTTGTGGCAGATTTTTTCAAACCTTCGCTTTTACACAGATCAACTAACTCCGCACAGAGATTAATATGGTCATCCTGTTGTTGTGCACCGCCCATATGCTTGGAGACCTTGATAAAAAACTCATCCTTCACGTTGTCTGTTTTATAGACAATAGCGGGTTCTCGTAACTCACCTATATCGCGCACAAGTTTCAGGATTTTTTCAGTATCTTTAGTATTACGGTACCAAAACCTATGCATTTTGATTCTTTCTGCGACCGGGATGTATCGAAGAAATTCTAACTCCGCTTCTATACGTAAAAAATCCATATACAAGCGGGTAGATAGCTGATGACCCGCGGTCCCGTAAACATCAAAACCGGCCACCAATAAATAATGGATACGCTCAAAAACGGGATAATCGATGACCCAGCTAGTCTTTGGAATCTCGCCTACAAACCCCTTTAATACCGTTGCACTATCGTAGTGGCGATACACGGTCAAGGCGGCATTCCGATTAACCTGATCGCCGTTCCATATCTGCTCGATGCTAACGCCTAGATTCACTTCAGGATAACGTTCATGCAGATATTCCACTCTTTTTTTGGAATACTCTACGACCTTACTCCGGTAAGTACTCCACACTGAAAACAGCCAGGCGCTGTTTTCTTTTTCTGATGGCATCCTTAAATTATCGACGATGCTGGCCAGAAATTTCGAATCCCGACTAATATAACTTTTTTTAGGATCCGTAAACATTACCCAGAAATGATCATCAATAACACTCAACGCAATACTGCCGCGACACACCGGTCCTTTGATAAACCCACTGATAAAAAAGTGCGCCTCATCCAACAGAAATTTGTAGCGATTGATCGAGGGAATATCTATAAACGTAATAAATGGATTAGCGGCGACATCTTTTTCGTAAGCAGGCAGCTCATCCACCTCATAGCTGGGTTCCAAAAATAGCGACGTATAACGGGCCATGCGCTGGTCATTAAACGCGTAAGGCATATGGGTCTTGTCGACTATACTGCGATCATAATATTGCAGTCGATAATAAAAATTTGTTACACCAGGATCATCGTAGGGGCGGATAGTCGGGATAATTTCAATTTTCTTACCTGGCGGCGTGCGGGATCTGACCAACATGAAAAATTCTGAATTTGATAGCTTATCAAAATAGATATGACCTGCAAAAAGATGTTCATACAGGTATCTCGACATGAGTCTTTCTTTATTGGACGAGCCGTTTAAAAAGTCCTCCCATTTAGCCACCTTATTTTTTATGTTGTGAGGAAGTTCCGTAGCAGGTTCTACACGTCCTCCTTGTGCCAGCCAGGTCTCAATGATTTCGAACTCTTGTGGACTTAAACCCGGCAGTGCAAACGGCATACCCCATTTCGGATGCGCACGTTCAAAATTGCTAAATTTTTCCATCGTCGAGCAGGTTTGCTTATGAATAAAGGATTCTTCTTTCTTTAAATCGACCCCGATAGCATAATCTGCCGATAAACGTCCGTCTGTCGGCAGAGGATTGTCTTGTTTCAATTTCAGCATTCGGTAGAGCAATGAATTGTCGAGATTGATTTGCTTTTCTTGACGCCTCTCGTTTAGCACGGTATGAAATTTTTTGTCCCGCCACTCGCGTGTAGACTGTGCGTCTATGCCAAGACGAGTCGGGTTTTGTTGGAAAAATCTTGCCCCGTTATAGACGGGCGTGGTCGACGCGCCACGATCCAGCCCCTCGATTGAGGTCAGATTCAATTGACAGGGTGCATCATTGCAGGCATGGCAGACGACACAGCGCTTATCCAAAATGGGTTGCACTTGTTTCGAAAACGAGATATAGGCCTCTTGCTTTATTTCCGTCAAGGTGAGTACACGGTTCTGCGGAGATGCCGGTCCATAGAGTTTTTCTTGGGCGGACATAAAGGAACAACCCATGAGAGAAACAAGACTGGTGAAAATTAGTACTTTTTTAAATATGTTCAATAGATTTGCATCCTATATTGCTCACTTGTCATTAAAATCGCACTCTACATGCCGCCTACTGATAATTTTAGTTTGAAGTTTTACACACTTTTTGGCGAAAATAAACTCAATTATTGGCCGTATTAATAATGAAAACTAGAAGCAATCACTTGTTAACTACTCAGCCCACCATAATATTGGCTAATTTTAAGACCGAACAAGAGATAATGTTAATATTCTGGTGTTGATATCTAGATTGGCATGTGGGCACAAAAAGATGTGCCCACCCTACAATAACCGTCTTAAATGTGAGTTAAATGGTAGGGTGGGCACGTTTTTTGTGCCCACATGAAACGCTTGTCTGTTAATAGTTCTCGCCACTAACAACTTGTATTTCTTGTGGTAATATAGAACCTAACATCAAAAAATGACTATATTAGCTAATTCGCAAAAATCAACTTGGCACATTACCCTTACAGGCGATACTCCGCCACTTTATTTTTTGTATTCATCAAATGATACCGCAGAGATTAGCGGTTAAAAGGAGATAACTATGTCCAATCTTATTGTGGTGAGTTTTGAAGATCAAAATACCGCATTCGACGTGCGAGCTGCACTCGCTAAAATGCAAAGCGCATATCTAATCGAAATGGAAGACGTTGTTGTAGTTACCAAAAATGAAAACGATAAAATACAATTGCATCAGGCCACAAATCTTACTGCAAATGGAGCCATAACCGGGGGATTTTGGGGGACACTAATAGGCATGTTGTTTTTTAACCCATTGATTGGTGCCGCAGTAGGTGCAAGTGCCGGGGCATTGTCGGGTGCGTTAAGTGATATAGGCATAAATGATAAATTTATGAAAGATATGGGTGAAAATTTAACCACGAATACCTCGGCCATATTTGTATTGGTACGTAAATCGACACCCGACAAAGTCCTTGACGGCTTGAAACAATTTAAGGGTACGGTGCTACAAACATCATTAACCAAAGACAACGAAGAAGAATTACAAAAAATTCTCTCTGGCGAAAGCAATAAAGAACCCGAGATGGCATAACAAAGCACCCCCCTCGCCTCTCGTTAAATAGACGGGGCGTGGGGACTACTCTGACTACGCTAAAATCAGAATAAGAAATCTGTGACCAAGCATATGGCACGTAAATCCTTTCCTACACGGAAACCTAGACGTATACATGTAAAGTCAAAACCTAGAAACGAGCGCGGTACATAAGCCCCCCGCACGATCCTAGTCAATCCTTACCCTTTATAGTTGCTCAACAACATCAAGGGCTAACCACAATATCCCCACCTGTATTTCTTAGAAAAGTATTGCTTACATCATTTAGGCCTATAGGTTCCTGCAGACCTCTCAATCGCCAAATTCCGGCGGTAAGACTATCTTGAAAGGTACTATTGCTTATCGTTAACCCAGGCCCTGGCGGACTACCATATAATACGATGTTGCCTTGACCGTTTAAACCGGTTGCAGCGCCTGCAAATTCTACCGTAGTAAAATCCAGAATATTGTTAAGGCTGTTGACGTACTCTATACCTTCCCAATCACCGGCCTTCGCAGCAACAACATTATTATAGATATTTTCACTGGTAATCCTGATGGGTAAAGCACTGGTACCCTTGGATATTAAAGTTCCATTCGTACTTACCCAAATATTAGTCCCCATTCCCATGGCCAATGTAACTCCCGGCTCTATTCTAACTGCAGCGTCTATTTTCAGTCTGTTGTTCGCCGATGGGTTTATCGACGGGCTACCGACACGGTAGTCGATGCCGATATTGGGCCAAATCATTCCTAGCGGCGCATTCAAGCTTTCGGGCAGTATATCGACCACATCCAGTACATTTCCGCTAAAGTCGGATGGAGGTTTGGAAGCATTCGTTAGGCGATCGACGAGTGAAACAGCGATGTTTCCTGCGGTATTATTTGCGGTAATGGTATTACCGTAAAACGCATCAATCGTAGTCTGATTAAAAAGAAATTCAAAACCCGCGTTTAGACCATTACGCAATATGCTATTGGTTAGCGAAATTCGATTCCCCTGGCCAAACAAGATAAGATTCGCTTTTCCATTGGAACCCATACCGCTACCATATTCTATGATGACATAGTCAAGCTGATTATTGCCACTGCTGGAGGACGCATATTGAATCCCTCTCCATTCAGCGATCGTAGAATCTCGTCTTGAAAACAAAATCCTACTCGTTTCATTACCTATTGCCTTCAGAGAACCGGTGTCTGTCACTAACAAACCCGCCCCAGAATTAAATAACAATCGGCTTCCGGCAGACAAGGTAAGATCTTTTTTGATTGATATATATTTTTCAAAATAATAGGGCGCATCTATTGCCGCCCACGTTTGTGGTAGGGCATCCAGCTTAGAATCAAGCCAACCACCGGTTACGGATACCATGTCGACGCCGACGCCATTGCCCGAATATTGACTACCCGCGTCCAGGGCGCTGACCATGTTTACATCGATCACGCCGGGGCCAGCGGCATTTTTGGTGACAATATTATTTGAGAATTCAGATACGATAGCGCTCGCTTCAAATTCAAACCCATAGGCGGAACTATGCTGTAGTGTCGTATTCCGAATTTTTACTGAAGCAGGCGAGCCAAATAAAATCAAATTTGCGGCCCCATTAACAGATGTACCTGCATACTCAATTGTCACCCAATCTAACACATTCTTTGCATCACCACTAAAAGAATATTGAACGCCTTTCCAATCTCCTGGCGACTTAGCATCTGAAGTAAAAAGTATGGGTTTAGACTTTGAACCCACTGCCGTCAACACACCATTGCCTTGAATATTAAGCCCCGTATTATTCAAAAAAATCAAGGTCACGCCGGGATTAATGGTTAATTGTGCCTTGGGCTTATCGACACCCCCATTAATATATATGTAACTTGAAACAACGACACAGGGTCCTGTAATCGTTGTATTGATTTTTATATCGGAATTCAGTACGCCAGTACAGGCCACATCAGACAAAGTAAGTGTCGCTGTGGAATTGGTACCCAATGGAGCACCGGCGTTGTTCTGTAGCGACAGCAATACGGTTTCCGATGGATCGACAACGTTATCTGCCTTGATGGGAATTAAAAATGATTTTGGTGCCGAGTCGTTTGCCGCCCAGCTTAAGGTTCCAGTAACCGCCGTATAATCCAAATCGACCGTCGCACTGCCATCACTCATACTATAATCGACAGACACGGCTTGTGCGGCATCTCCATTTCGATTGACGGTGATGAGTACCGTGGCATCCGTTTCTGAAGCTTGAAAGGCCGCCGCCGAAAATTCGATACTCGATGCACCTGTAGGGGGTGTTGTATCCACATCCGTACTGGCACAAACCTCTGGATTACTTTGCGGTGATTTATTGCCGGCTGCATCATAAGCGATCACCTTGTAACAATATTTTGTATCACTGAGAAGATTAAAGTCAGAGTAAGTCGTTGCCGTCACCGAGGCAACCTTGCTAGCAACGTTTCCGCTTGGCCCACGGAAAATATCGAAGCCAAATACATCCGCAATTCCAGATTGCGTCCAACTTAAATCGATGGAACTGCTGCTTGCCATTGTTGCCTTAACATTGCTGGGTACGGGTGGAGAAATAATATCGATGGAACCCGTAGTTTGCGAGACGGTAGTGATGACCTTGGCGCTCATCAATCCCGCGCTATCAAACGACTCGATCTCATAAAGATAATCTGTATTTAAAGACAAACCAGAGTCAGAAAATACCGGAAATGGTGTTGTCGCGATCAGTTGCATATTTCGATAAATGTTATAACCAACAACACCGACATTATCAATCGATGGCTCCCAAACCACAATCATTTCTGTGGCACTAGTCGGGATCACTCTTACTTTTACTGGATCAGTTGGGTTCACAACATCAGCGGTAGTAAAATCAGTGGATATCGCGATCTTGCTAATTATGGGGTATTCAAAATTTGTAAGCGGATCTCGAACCACGAAGGTAATTTTGCTATTAATTATAACCACTTTGATATGGTCTAAATATCGGTCAAAGCCAGCGGTATCTGCATCAAACGCCATAGAGATTAAATCAATATCTGCCGGTAAAGCAAATTCCAATAATGTCAAAGAAATAATGTTCTTAATGGCATCTCTAACACCCTTGATTTCAGCCACCGTAGGTAAACCCACGGCTGCCCCTATCCCCTCAAACTCTGTCTCAACATCCAATCCTTGTACTTTAAACCAATTACGGATAATTAGATCGGTTATGGGATGAATGTTCGTGGTCCCTTTGGAAGACGCTATACTAAAAAGATATTTTCCTGCGGATTGTTTTACCCTCAATAAGTAAGGTCCTTCTGTGTCGTTAACTTCCAGTGAAAACTTACCTACGGAATTGCTGGTCGTCGTAGACTTCGCGCCACTGTTAGACTTAGCGACAACACTGGCATTCGCAATCGGTTTGCCCGTCGCGGCTGTACCTGTAATAGCCACTTTCGGCGTTTGGCCAGAACCATCGACACCGTCATCACCGGAACAACCGGTAAATATCGTGATAAATAACATTACTATGATGCTACTTCTCAACATAATTTATTCCTCATCTTTTTCATTATTAAAATAATAGATACCAACTCCCACACGGCTGGTCTGCTCATCTTGCTTGGGTTCTGTACCCTTGCACCGACTCGCTAACCACTGATTCAGCTCAAGAATTAACGCGAGTGATTTATCATGACTGAGTTGTTGAAATTCCTTTGCGACACTTATTGGTACATTTGCATAAGTTACTTGCCGTTGAAATCGTGTTTCGTTTGGCTGATTCAAGTTATGCACCACGGTACTCAGAAGATCCGCTACATGAGTTGAAACGACATCCGTCATTTCAGCAGTATTTTTACTCGGAATGTAACCGTGGCGCATTAACTTAACGATTTTTTTATCAAGCAGGCTTACCGTACCGACACGAACAAGTTCGTCCAAAATCGCACGATAAGTCGTACCACCACTGTAACGATCCACCAGGGTCTCAAAACTAAATTCTTCGTCACGTAACGAGAGTTGTCGCGGATTATTATCTTCATCCGTGAAATCCCCATCAGCCAGCCATCCACCGATGACACGATTCGCCCGATTCAAGGGACCTTTGG
>JBGMRO010000028.1:0-14584 GCA_048061555.1 Thiohalomonadales bacterium
ATGACGCAATTGTCCTTTTTCCTTTCAACAAATTAAAAGTAACAAAGTAGAACTAGTTACGGCAAATATATTTGGTTTTGTTCAGCGACACAACGGCCCTTACAATTCACTAAATACTTTTTCTGCGGCGTCCAATGTCTTGTTGATCTCGGCTTCACCGTGCGCCATCGAGATAAACCCGGTTTCATAGGCAGACGGTGCCAAATAAACACCTTGACTTAACATACCATGATAGAACTTCTGAAAACGATCTACATCACAGCTGGTGACTTGAGAGAATGCGGTAATCTTGTCTTCGTTGCTAAAAAACACACCAAACATGCCTCCAACCTGATTGGTTGTTAGTGGGATGTCCGCCGCCTTTGCACGCGCCTTCAATCCTGCGCATAACATTTTTGCCTTTTCACTGAGTCCTGCGTGTACCCCCGGCGCCGAGATCAAGTCTAGGGTGGCCAATCCTGCCGCCATCGACACTGGATTTCCCGATAAGGTGCCTGCTTGATAGATAGGCCCCAAAGGCGCGATCATTTCCATAATATCACGACGCCCACCAAAGGCGCCGACCGGCAAACCGCCGCCGATAACCTTGCCTAGGGTGGTAAGATCCGGTGAGATATTGTAGTGTTCCTGCGCCCCGCCCAAGGATACCCTAAAGCCGGTCATGACCTCATCAAAAATAAGGACCGCTTTATACTGATCACAAATTTCACGCAAACCCTGTAAAAAACCGGCTACCGGTGGTACACAATTCATGTTACCCGCCACGGGTTCTACAATTATACAAGCTATTTGCTCACCGACCTCTGCAAATGCCGCACGGACTTGATCGATATCGTTAAATTGTAAGGTTATCGTAAGTTCAGCTAAAGACGCCGGTACACCCGGCGAGGTGGGCACACCTAAGGTCAACGCGCCCGAGCCTGCCTTAACTAATAGCGAATCACTATGCCCATGGTAGCAGCCCTCGAACTTGACAATTTTATCTCGCTGGGTAAACCCTCGCGCCAAGCGTATCGCCGACATCGTCGCTTCCGTGCCAGAATTGACCATGCGCACCAAATCAACCGAGGGTACGATAGCACACACCCGCTCTGCCATTTCCGTCTCTATTGCAGTGGGTGCGCCAAAACCCAGACTTTTTGCGACGACCGTCTGTACTGCCGCTAAGACCTTTGGGTGTGAGTGACCGGCGATCATAGGCCCCCAAGACGCGACGTAATCCACATAACGATTATCATCTTCGTCGATTAGATAGGCCCCTTCGCTACTTTTGAAAAACAAGGGATCACCACCAACACCTTTAAAAGCCCGTACCGGCGAATTTACGCCGCCCGGTATCGATTGCTGCGCTGCGGCGAATAACTCACTTGATCGTGTCATTTTAGCTATACCTTTTTTTAGTGATTCGTGATTCGTGATTCGTGATTCGTGATTCGTGATTCGTGATTCGTGATTCGTGAAAATTATGTGGTGATATTTTTTAGTTGCAATACTATTTAATCATTCTTAACCAAAACAATTTTTTAAATTTCTTGCGGCTTGATAGGTGTCTTGCTGTGCAAATACGGCGTCGATGACAGAGATCGAAGTCGCCCCTGCCTGTATTACGGTAGACGCATTCTCTACGGTAATTCCACCTATCGCGACAATCGGGATAGGTAACTTTTTACGCGCCTCAGACAATATCGATATGGGGGCCTGTACCGCATCTGGTTTTGTCGCCGACGGGAAAAATCGACCAAACGCGACGTAATCCGCTCCTGCGATTTGTGCGCTTATTGCCAAACTTATACGATTGTAACAGGAAACACCGATAATCGCTTCTGCACCCAGCAAGCTGCGTGCCTGCTTAACTGACATATCGTGTCGACCTAAATGCACACCGTCGGCGTGAATTTTTTTCGCCAAAACGACGTCATCATTGATAATAAGCGGGATATTGTTTGCGTGGCATAGCGCTAATAACCAAGACGCGATAGCAAGACGATTTTGATGATCCTTGGACTTGTCGCGGAACTGGAGCACACTCGCCCCCCCGCTAATGGCGTCCTGGACCTGTGTCTGCCACTTTTTTTCGGTCGCCCTATACCCAGATTCTTCGGCAGCGGCCAACAATGGCGTGATAATATATAGGCCGTCTAGACGATTATTCAGGGGTCGCATCATGCGCCCAAAAAAGCCGATTAGGAATGAGCTGTCCCTTACCGATACGATGCGCTTGGGCTAATGACTCCCAGGTATATTCCTGCGCTTCATGTACCGCAGTCAATGGCTCAACTCCTTGGGCGACAAGGGCTGCGATCGCGGCTGACAAGGTACAACCTGAGCCATGATAACTGCCCGGCAGGCGATCCCATTGAAACGACTCGATTATTTTTTTATCTGTATAAAATGTATTCACTACGGTAGGTGTATCCTCATGAGTGCCCGTAATCAGCACATTTTTGCAGCCCTGATCAAGCAGCGCCTGCGCACAGTCAGCAAGGTTCTCTGCGCGCGGGGCCAGCACACGTGCCTCCTGACTATTTGGCGTTAAAATTGTAGTGAGCGGAATTAAATCCTCGGTGATTGATGCTAATACACCGTCATCCGCTAAAGGACTGCCCCCGCCGGCGTGCATAATCGGATCTAAAATAACCGGTATATCGTGATAATCTATTAATAATTGATGGATCACTTCTACGGCGTCGGTACTTCCTAACATGCCAATCTTTATCGCCGCTATAGAAATATCTTCCAATAGGCATCTCGCTTGATCCATAATCAGATCCGCATTGACGGGTTCATAGTGAACGATATCAAGCGTATTTTGTACCGTGATTGCAGTTATCACCGGTACCGCATAACTACCCATACTGCTTAAGGTTTCTATATCGGCTTGAATACCAGCCCCCCCACTGGGGTCCGTGCCTGCGAATACAAGCACGATAGGAATTGTATTTTCTGACGAGTGTTGTGACATTGCTGAAGTCAAGTCCTTGGCAGGTTAACTTTAAAAGGGTTTAACAATGACTAAAATGACTATAACAAATAATGGCAATACAGGGAGTTCGTTAATAAGGCGGTAGTATACGTGTCCCTTAATATTTTTATTTTCTCGAAAATTTTTCACTAGCCTGCCGCAATATAGATGAAAACCGTAGAGTAATAGCACAAAAAACAGCTTAACCCACAACCAAGTTGTACTGGAATAAGTCGTATAGGCATACGCAATGAGCAACCATAACCCAAAGACTGCGGTTCCAATCGCACCGATATGGCTCATAATGTACAACTTACGCTCCATTATCTTAAAACGTTCTTGTCCCGGTGTATCCTCACAAGTGGCATGGTAAACAAAGAGCCGCGGCAGATAAAATAACCCGGAAAACCAAATCACAACAAAAATAACATGAAAGGCCAATACCCACGACATTATTTTCCCTACCTTATAATCAATACCAATTAAGACTAAAAAGTATAGAATAACATGAAAACGCAAACACGGCCTGTAGTACGGAGTAACGTTTTTACTTCTATAGTTAGTGTCCGTCCACAAACGAGGATATTTTCCCTAGATCACTGCTCTAATGCATCCATGCATTTGCAGCATAAGGCCATCCATGGCCAAAAAGGCGCACGAATTTTTTAAAGCGCAGCATAAACCACTATGTGAGCATTTAATCTTAAGATAAGTACTTCTAGTCCTGCAAACAACACAGAACAAGAATTACTAAATAATACGCGCAACGCAGATATAGGGGGAATAGACCGTTTGTGGATGGACACTCAAGGATATTGGTAATAAGTGCCTATCATCTCTTTACTCAATATACCGATCACTACACCCGTAGCCACAGCGTTGTCTGCCCCCACTGGACGATAATGTCGTACTACGCACAACAATTCTCTGTCGGCAGCCAGCATCATATCAAACGCCTGTTGCAGGGTCGCGTGACCGCTAATGCATTCACATTCGCATCGATCTGCCTGAATCTCAGTTAGCGATATTTCATCGGCATCTTCTGATTTTAATGCCAAAGCCAAATCGGCCGTCCTCAACACTACAGGGCGGTCACCTGGCTGCTCTTGAATGACTACCCAGCTCGGTTGATCAGCCAAGTGCTCTTCGATATCCTGCGTCTGTAATACGGCAGGCAATCGAATAAATGATGCACTCATCACACTAGAAACGGCTGCACGTCGCAACGATTGCGCAATAGGATGATTGGAATAATCCAAGCCTCTGGCTTTTAGTAAGAGGGAAAAAATACCTTCGCTTGCAAAAATATGGCGCGAGGTCATGCTGGCGATAATGACGGCGAGCATGCCTGGCAATATAATATCGGCATTTACCGTGAACTCCAACAGCGCCATCAATGCCGCCAGCGGTGCCTGCAGTACAGCGGCCATCATTGCTCCCATACCCAGCATCGCATAAAACCCAGTCGAGGCGACATTACCCGGAAAAATCATTAGCGCAAACGCACCTAAGAAAGCCCCTGCCACTGCGCCGATGACCAAACTAGGTCCAATTAAACCGCCGGGCAGGCCAATACCTATACTTATAGCGGTGACAAATAACTTGGCTAGCAAGATAACAATTAGCAACCAAAACGTAATCTCCCCTGCCATGGCGGCATTTAAGGTGTCATAACCTATGCCCATAATTTGCGGCACAAAGATCGCAACCACACCGGTCAACGTGCCCGCAAAAATAAATTTTCCCCATATATTGACTGACTTCGACATCACTGCGCAGGCATGGGTAAGTTTGTTGAATAGTGCCGCTAGCGCACCCAGCAGCAAACCCAATACTACGATCAACAAATATTCCCACATCCCAGAAATCGCTACGGGCGGCACCACTAATGCCGCTGAGCTACCGAGTACAGATCGAGTCAGCACGGTCGCACTAACCGCCGCTACGATTATGGGTGTAAAACCTGCAATACTATATTCCATGACAATCACTTCCATTGCGAATATCACCCCAGCTATGGGCGTATTAAACGCTGCGGCGATAGACGCCGCGGCACCACACGCGATAAGTGTACGTAGGCTATTATCGGGTAATTTGAGCCACTGCCCTAACAAACTGCCACTCGCAGCTCCGATATGCACGCTCGGCCCCTCACGACCGACAGAATGACCAGAAACGATGCTAATTGTGGCACTCAAAAACTGTAACCATAGGTTTTTTAGAGGCAAATAGCCCTGATTATAGGCTAAACGTTCCAGCACATGCACCACCCCAACCTGACGAGAACGAGCGCTGACTAAACTCCAAATGAAACTGATTGCTAATGCGCCGCCGACCGGTAAAAGCAAGCGCATTTGCCACGCCAGGCCCTCGTAATTTTCTACATCGGCATCGGGTAACAGACCACGCTGTGTGGTTTCAATGACAAAACGAAACAAAAAAATGATAAGTGCCGTCACTGCACCGACTAACACCCCCATTAAGGCAAGTTGCGGTACTGCATCGACGGTAGCCAGTCGATGCCGAAATTGTTCAAGCCATTTTTCCATGGTGTTTTCTAAAATATTTGTTCCAAAAATTTGATTTTAATTGGGCCCACTCCGTTTACACCCAGTCTAAACCGCCTTGCCGTTTTTGCAGCAATGAATGCAGACTTATTTTTTGCCATTACTTAGGTATTTATCTTAGTTAAACCGCTATGCAATTTTTTACCGCCTATTAACTTAGCTATATCATGGATTTAAGTACCTTGTGGATTTATGGCATTGCCAACGTTCGCTAATAATCCTATCTATATATTTTACCTACCAACCCTAGGGTGAGACAGAATGATATATTAGAAGTCACTAATGTTATAAAAAACAGCGATTTAGTGCCAAATAAGACTTGACTCCAGACTCTAGAATAGGTAAATTCCTAATCGTTCTGTGGGAGGAAACACAGGAATACTAACAACAATAATAAAGCATTCTAGCGACTTCGGTCGCTATTTTTTTGCTTGCGCCTTTTTTTTGCTTACACTATTTTTAGCTCACGCCGATTTTTGCTTACACCATTATTTTCGTATAGGCTTTTCACGCAGACTCTTTAAATACCTAACATAAGGATAGATTAATCGACATCCCTCCAAAGCTGTGTCATTTTAATCTCCACTAACCCCTAAAAGATCTACTAGACGCCCCATGGACGACATGACAACGACTTTATGGGGGCTGTTCTTATCTGCCTTTATTGCCTCTACCATCCTACCTGGCGGCTCTGAAATCCTTCTAGTCTATTTGGCGAAGCAACAGCTCCACAGCTCGCTAACCCTACTCGTGGTCGCGACAGTGGGCAATACACTAGGCGGCATGACAACCTGGATGATCGGCAGTTGGTGGGCCCGGAAATTCCCTGCCGATAAACTTGCTAAGGGAAAATATCAGAAGGCGATTAAACACATTAATCGATGGGGTAGCCCGATGCTATTATTTTCTTGGCTGCCGTTGATCGGCGACCCTATTTGTTTCACTGCAGGCTGGTTGCGTATTGGCGTGATAAAATCTGTCGGTTTTATCTTTCTTGGAAAGTTGCTTCGTTACCTGGCAATCCTGAGCGTGGTCGATGTTGTGTAGGCATTCAACACGAAGAAAGCATGCTACCTTTAAAGTATGTCCCAGGTATATCCCATATAAAGTGTGGTCAGCTCTTGTTTACCACTGGTATTCTCGGAACCTGTATCAAATCTACTATGTTCATAGGTTAATTCACCATAGAAGCGCATATTTCTTCTGATACGATAATCGATTTTAGTCGAGGGTAGAATACGATCGGTAGCAGTGGTTTGACGGATACCACTAGCACTAGTGTCATCATACTGCTCACGCTCGCGTACCTGTAATCTCGCGGTGATGCGCAAATTATTGCTGAATGGCCACCGATATTCAAAACTCAAGGAGTTATCGAGACTTTTGCTGCCGCGACTTGCACGAAAACTAACAATAGTAGAATCCCGTAAATAAAACGATTGACTAGTCACAATCTGCACAATTAAATCATTTAACTTGCTTTCATCCACAGAGATTGAAGGAACGATGGATTGAGTATCCACGCTCTTAGATGTATAGTTCGAGCTGCTACGATCGATAGTTAACGTCAATGCGTTTGAAAACGAATGGCTAATACCAATAGTTATTAGCTTTGACTCGCCCGTCAAGGCATTGGCAAAATCTAAAACTTGATCCTTAGTTAGTCCCGCTTTGTCAATGATATCCTTGACCGTATCGGTGGACCGATCCACCCCTGGGAGCAGATCTGCACCCACCAGGATGCGACTCGTTTCAAGAGATGGTGACCTACGCTTATCGTAGTTAAATTTTAGTGCCGTGCGCCGATGAACCAAAATCTTCCCTCGCACTAAAATAATATTGGTGGCATTAAACATAATATCACGATCGTATTGAGCGAATAAATCTCCTCTATTGTGAAAATAACGTACTTCAGCGCCGATCGCTTCGCGATTTTCGTAACCGTCTATGTCTTGTTTGTAATAATAAGGGCTCACGTCCCAGGCCTTCCAAAACCCATTCAATTCCAGATTCACCGCCCGAAACGGACTATCGGTTTGAATGGTGGTCTTTTGTGATGATATGACAGGAAAACCACCAATCAGATTTAAACGAATTCTTTTGGTCAAGTCATATCCCAATAATAAACCGTCAAACCTGGACAAGACGCCAGTAGAGCTCGCCGCCTGTCTACCTACGGTAAAGTAGACGCCTGCACGGGTATGCTTGAATTTGCTATACGCCGAGTTAATTTCAAAACCGTCGGTCTCGCCATTAAGTGTGTCATATTCATAATTTCCAAAGAAATAATTTCGAACGTCGTAGTTTGTATCACGTATGCGCCAATTTAAAGACAGTTGATTGTCTATCGAAGTTTGGGTTACGTCGCTACTTTTTCTATCGCCGAGCTCTTCCTTCGATTGCCCCATGTCCAAATATTGAGAAAATGAGGCGTAAATGTCAGATCGATAATTATTACGCTTTTTGTCGTCTTTTTTAATATTCTTGAGGCGTTTCTTGGGTTGTTGTCGACTTACGAGTAGTTCCGCAAGGCGTTGCTTTACACGCGCCGTATCCTTATCTTTTTTATATTTTTTGAGATAGTCTGAATAGGCCGATTTGGCATGCGCCCTTTGTCCGTTTCGTTCTCTCGCCACACCCAGTAGTTCCAACGAGCTCTTGCTGTATTTATGCGTATCGAGACCGACTAAAGCGGTAAAGATCTGAATAGCGGTACGATTCTCACCATTTTGTAGTGCCCTTCGGCCTCGCCGATATAACTTTTCTTCACGCCCAACCGCAGCCTTAACCTGCTCCTGTCCTTCTGAAGGTAATATCGACGGCATTTTGACGTCTTCCGTTTTTCTCGATTTCTTTGATTTAAACGAATCTGGCAAAAAAATCACTAGACTGGTGATACCCATCACCTGAGACACACTAAAGGCGACGTTGCGACTGAATTTGATCACGAGCTGCGGCCTATCCTTGTCGGTCATATAGGTGACTTCGGTGACCGGAATGGCGGTGGTACGCGGAGGAATCATACTCTGTAACAAGGGCAACTGTGACACATCAGGCACTTCTAACCGACTGAAGCGCAGATTAATCGTCAAGGTATCGCCGCGTTTGGCGGGCAAATGAGACACATAATGCACCGGCACAGTGAAGTCTACCTTGATCCCCTGCACCCCACCCTTCGTCATATAGGTGACATCTGAGATCAATTCGGTAGGCGCCTCTTTGGGCATCGCCGCAAGGACACTGGCCTGCAAAGTGAAAAATAAAATTATTGCGAGGAGGCAAGTTTTGTGGGAAGTAAACACTATGGACACGGATAATTTATCAAACGAGGGGTTAAATATAGGGCATTAACTGCCATAAAAAAGACCCCGGTAGCGAATTTCGCTGCCGGGGTTGCTGACTAACTACGCTATAGTAGCGACGATAACAAATATAAATTTAGTGGTTCAATTAACCCCATCCGCCAGCATTGACGCGATGACAGCCTGAGCCATCACAGTCTTTGTTGGCTTCAACAGTACGCTGACCCGCCGCATCACGGCGATGACGGGACTCCCCGCGATCAAATTTATTCGCATGACACCCGGCGCAGAAGGGTTTGTATGGGGCGTTCCAGCGCGTCGAAGGATTAAATGCGGCACTATTCCAGCGATGGCAATTCGTGCAACCGACATTGCTTCTATGATTACCAGGATACGTGGTAGAGGTATGAGTATATCTCTTCATCGAGGTCCAACTGGTATTGCGATGGCAAAGATCACACGGGTCTGCTGTCACCTGGGGATGGCCATTATTGACGACATGGCAAGTCGTACATGGCGCACTAACAGTGGCGTGATCAAAGGTGACGACACTCCAACTCGAGGTGCTCGTATGACAGGTATTACATTCGGCGGTGGTGCTAATGTGGCCCGCCGGGTATGGGGAGTGACACGTCTTACAAGAGCCACGCACCTCGCCGTGATCGACTCGGTTTACGCTAGAAAAACTGCGCGTATTGTGGCATGCGTCACACGCATCGCTACTCAAAATGTGTTGAGGTACAGGAGGTACACCTCTCGCAGTGCTGCCATTGTGACAACTAACACATCTTGTACCAGGCAATAGAGCCGTATGATCAACGCCAGCGGAGTTCCAATTATTGGTGGTATGACAGACATCACAAGCACCGTTCGTGGCGATATGACTAGGAGACCTTCCACGCGCCGTCTTGCCATCGTGGCATTGACTACAGACTGCTCGCAGATCGACATGATTCATCTTGTAGATACCCCAACCACCTCGTGGTCTGTGGCAATTTTCACAGGGTTGATTGGTGAGGATATGCTTGGCGGATTTCCCGGTTGCGGTCGTACCATTGTGACAGTTAGCGCATGAATCCCCTGCTATACTCGAATGGTCAAAACCGTTAGAGGCCCAGCTCAAGGTATTGTGACAGTTGTCACACATAGAATTACCCGAGTTAATATGTCTAGGTGGCAACTGATGGCAACTTGTGCAAACCCCCATTACCGCGCTGTGATCCACCGCATTAGTATCCCAATAGAAGGTAGTATGGCAGTCATCACAAGTCTGTGTAGTTGCAATATGGTTATTACTCGCCGCAGGTGCAGTACGACCATTGTGGCAGGCATTACATTGCTTAGGCGTACCTTGAAATACACCGCGTTGGTGACAAGATTCGCATTCCACCCGCTTATGAGCACCGGTTAACGGAAAGCCCGTCATAAAGTGATCAAAATCCGAGCTTGCCGCCATAACCGGGCTTGCCGAGAGAAGCAGCAAGGATAGCGATATCGCTACGGTGTACAGGGATAGTGTTCGAATCCGCTCGGGGCGATGCCCGGATTCAAACATGGTATAAAATATTGAAAAAAACATTGATTTCATCAAAAGGTCCCTCATTACATAATTACTACATTTTTTTTTGGTTTAAGTCATTTAAACCCATGAAAATGTGACAAAGTAGAATCCAACCTACCACGCTAACGGCAATCGAAGAAACGGTGCTCGGTGTAGTCCACGGTGAATAAAAGCAGCGATTACCTAATGCTAAATCGATGCCAGTTAACGTTTGGCGTTGAATTTACTACACTTATTTGGAATGACCGTCTCTCGGGTGACAATAACTACCTATAACTACCTATAACTACCTAAGCGCATCCACTCAACTTCTGTTGAATTAATTCCTGTTGACTTAACTTCTAGTGTAGGTAGCCTATTTTCGGTAATCTATCTTGGCGAATGTATCACCAACAGCGCCATATAGTTAACACGTTACCTAGGGTAAATTAGTTCCGTTAAAATTACAAATAAATGATTTTTAAGCATTCATTATAAATGATTGATGTATATTCTAATTTTGAGATATGCACATCTCGTCTAGGCGTTTTTACATACATTTTAATCACTTGAGCTACGAAAACCTAGCTTTATGCTTGCAACCATTATCGGCGGATATTTATTTTGTCGAAAGACTCCTCATTGTGACAACGTTCGCAGAGTCGGCCAAAACCACCATCATGGGCATCGTCATTCGCGTGGCAATCATAGCAGCCTGAGTCCAACTTGATGTCGCCGGGCTTATTTACCGGCTCTTGATGGCAGGCATGACAATTAATTTTGGTATGCGAACCCTTGAGCTTAAAGTCAGTCTGGCTATCATGATCAAATTGCCAGGCCTTCCAATCCGACGATATGTGACAGATATCACATTGCCTACCTAAGCGACGCTTGTGAAAATCGTCATCGACATGGCAGCTACCACACTGAGGATCGGCATCTCGAAAATTGGTAGAAGTATGACATTCCTCGCACGCCAAGGAACCATGTGTCCCTAACAGGGGAAATTTGGTCAATCCATGATCAAATGCAACGTTATTATTCCAATTTTCTTCGTTGTGACAGTCCCCACAGTATTTACCCTGCTGGCCATTATGCACATCACTTTGTTTGTGACAAGCGTAACAATCACCCTTAATCTTATCCTTAAACACATCACCGGGGTGACAATCCTTGCAGATGACTTTTTTGTGTTTGCCCTTTAGTGGAAAATCTGTCTTCGCATGGTCAAATTTCACCTTAGACCAAGATTTTTCGGTATGACAATCTTGGCATTTTTTGCCGAAACTACCCTTATGTTCATCGGACAATCGATGGCAAGAATAACAGTCCCGCTTTAAATCAACCTCGAAGGCATTATCCTTGTGACACTGCGCACAGGCAACTTTGTGGTGCGCGCCGAGCAGTTTAAAATCGGTATCGATATCGTGGTCAAATACCTGTTTAGCCCACCCGGAGGGTTTGTGGCAGTCTTTACAATTCTTTCCGAAGCGCCCCTTATGCTTGTCGTCTAGCTTATGGCAAGCATAACACTTTTTCGGTATAGATAAATAGCGCTCCTGTGGGTGGCAGTCACGACAGTCGACACCTTTGTGTTTACCGACAAGTTTAAATTTGGTGCGAGAATGGTCAAATTGAAAATCGTTCCAGGCGGATTCGCGGTGACAACTCTGACAAACTTTACCCAGCTTACCTTTATGCGGCTCGACTTCTTTGTGGCAATCATAACACTTCTTGTTCGCTTGATGGTATTGCTTGTCTTTTTTGTGGCAGGATCGACATAGCACCTCTCGATGGGCACCGCGTAGTGTGAAATCAGTGAATTTATGGTCAAATGTTTGCTCATCAAGGAAAATGATACTGACATCTCGACCGACATGATCGCGGTGACAGACTTTACAATCTCCCTCACTGGCCTCTGGCATGCGACCATGCAGACCCTTCTTCTGCTTAATGTCCTTGGCGATATTTTCGTGGTCATGACAAGCTAGACACTTGTCTCGCTGATTTCCCTGTTTGAAGAATTCATGACACTCGGTACACTTTTCTTCTAGGTCTGCATGTGCCTTAGTCAGCGGACCTGGCATTAAGGCCTTTTCCATGGCATCGACGACATCTGCCTTAAGCAAATTTGAGACTGAGAGCAGGCTGAGCGCGGCAATACCTAGTAAAACAGGTAGGAGCAGGCCATTACGCATTATTTGATCCTTCATTTAGCTCCTTGGATTCTTTATTTCTTGTGTTAAATGGCTCTGCCTAGCCAGCAAACTGAAGCCTACCTCGCTCGCAATATAAGCAGTTCAACTATATTATAGGCAGTATAACGCGACCGGAACCACGGTATACAGGATAGATAGGGGGATAATTTGTTAGGCCTACTGACTAATGACCTACATTAGTACATATGTACCGCAATGACATGTACGATACCACTCATAAGCAATAAGTAAAGTAAGGGGACGTGGGCATTACGCCAGAATGAAAAAAATCGCTCATAGACTCTAAATAGCGCTACTTTTTTAAGTACACTGATATAATAACGTAATTGCCTTTTAAAGGCGCGGTGTTTCTGTCGTGTCGCACTAGAATCCCAACCCGCCTCTCTGGCCATCTCACGTAGATGGTGTCGCATATCGTCTGTCAGACGTAAATAGACCCAACGACTACGCCACCCAAATGTAGTGAACTCCCAAATAGCGTCGGTAAGCGTATCACGATGAGACATCACCGACTCGGTAAAGGTATCAAGTCGCTTGGATCGGATCTTGGCACCGGATACCTGCAATACTTGCTGCAAGTCATTGACACGCGCCTTCTGACCACCCAGACCGTAATGCGTCTTTGAATATAGATAGCGCCCCATAACCCCACTCAAAAACACCAAAAAGGTCGCTACAAGCGCAATAGCGCCATTTAACGACCCAAATCGAAAGGTGGAATGCACAATAATGATATATGGCCCTATAATACCGAAATACAGGTGTACGGTAAGCCAATACTTCATCACCGCACGCGTACGTAATGCCGGTACATACTTAAATGCAGTATAACAATAGGCCAGCAGCATTATGATACCACCGCCCATGCCTAAATAATAACCTAACCCTTCATCGGGTGTGTAATAGCGTTCGTCCCAGTATTGGCTGCCAAATATATAGAGCCCCACCATCCCGGCGACCAATCCGATTGCGATAAACAACTCGGCGCGCTTTGCGAGTTTATTGAGTTGTTCTTTGGAGACATTATTGGCCTTTTTAGCCGGTTCGGGACTCGCAGCAGGTTTTTCATCCTTGGCTGGAACCAAACTTTGAGATGGACTACTGGCTGACATTATTATACTACCTTCCCATTATTCTATTAAATCTATTAAAGATTCTATTAAAGGCGCTATACCAGTGATAATCCACTTGGGTAGCTTTTACACGTAATACGACCGAGCAAGTTCCAATATTTCAAAGAAGACTCAAGGCTATAGATTCAGTTTTGAACACTATGGCGCAGGATAGTTGCTAAAAAAAAGCTGAAACTTGCTGATCAATTGCATTAGCTGCTTGGCATTTCTTATATAGCACTTAAGTATCAAATGCTTATAACAGCATCATTGCAATATAGAAAATCAGTGTAGAACACTACACTGGGTCCGAAAAAAATTAATACGTTAGTATTGTACTTCAAGGGTAACGTCGTAGGCGGCTGAAATTGAGTAAAATCTGTCGACTCACCCAGAATTTTTTAATACAATCGCATCGATTTTGGCGCATCAGTGTGCCACAGTATCTATTTAGTTGATACCATCCTTAATAGGATAATAGCATTTTTTTGTGCAGCCTTTCTGTTAGAATGGCCTCGTAAATGAAAACTATATATCTATGAAATGTAAGGATATAAGCTGAGCAGTGAACTTAAAGTTATGCTATTTCGACCGGCCACTACCTATCATTACAGACATTATTTAATAAATTCAATAATGTATGATCTCAGCAACAGAGTGAGAGAAACTTAGTCAATTAACAAAACTGAGTGTAGTAGATATAAACTGTGTAATAGAGTTTCGGCGTCGGCTATCTAATGTATTTTAATTTATTACCTCACTTTCGCTGTTTCTCCCTACTATCACTGATTGCCTATATCCCTAATGGGCGGTATGCAGACCTGTAACGGACGGTTGTAATTAGAGATACTAGAGACAACATCGTCTCAGGCTGTATTATGC
>JBGMRO010000029.1:0-14571 GCA_048061555.1 Thiohalomonadales bacterium
CTCAATTTTAACAAGTAATTTACCGCCAACACTACCTGACGATGCATAATTTCCCGAACCAATGGGAGTTACAACTGTGACATAATTGTTAATAAAATAGTTTTCACCGGTAATAGTTATTTCATAACGATTTAAGGCTGCATCCCACGATATTGATGCCAAATTCAGGGTCTTCGTGGCAAAGGTGTTATTTCGAACGACACCCATCGCAATCGGCTGCATTATTGCACCTGTGGCAATTTTACTTCTAGTTATAGAGCCGTCTTTAATCTCGTTAGTGGTAACAGCTCCCGTTCCAATTTCATTGGTTGTAACAGCACCAGCGCTAATATGCGTGGTATTAATTGCATCTGTGGCAATTTTCAATCCAGTAACCGCAGCGTTTAAAATTTTTGAATTCGTTACGGCATTGGTCTGAATTTGAGAAGCACCCACTGAATTAGCTCCAGGGCTTGAGGTCGCAGGAGCACAACTTGGCTTACCCGTTGCGTCGACTCCTGTCATGTAATTGCCCGCAACACAAGAATTTATAGAATTTGTCAGTATCGTTAATTTGCTGTCATTATCATTGACCGCCGTTTTAACTTCATTTGCGGGAAAATTAAGCGAATCAGCTGTCAGTGGTTCGTTCGCGACAAATTGATTATCTGAATAAGATATCGATCCGGCATTCACTACCCCCACTATTACCATGCTTGCAAAAACAGACACTAAATGCTTATATATGGTACGGTAATTCATTATATTTCTACCTCAATTTTCTAATTAATTAACGGAGCATTTTACACAATACTTTTTATGACGTTATTCTGCAATTATTGATTTTTGAACTTGAATTTAAGTCTGGGAAAACATTGGCATAATAAAACACCCAGGACCAGCGCCAAATTCGAGTGCGATAACATTGTTTGTACCGTCATATTTATCCTACATTTATAAATAATTCGTAAAAAAATTTATTCGGTTGCCGTAAAGATCTAATTTGCTGTGTTAAATTTAAATGGGCGCTCTACGAATTTTCCTGTTTTTCAATAGGATTCCTATTATTCTTTTGTCGGTCATTGGTGGATTTCCAACATTTCTTCATCATTGGATCTGCCTCTAGGTGACCATCTAAATATTTTTAGCGTTCCTACTATTATATTTTTACGCTCGTGAAGCATTTCTTTCACAACAGGTCACCAATAATTACTCTGTTATTAGTGCAGATCAACCCGTAAATATTTATATGAAGAATTATAAAATAGCTCTCTTTGTAGAGTACACCGTTATTTCTGTTTAATCTACATCGCACCTAAAATTATAGGTGACCACCGATTACAAGCAACTTACATTATTCTCCGCTTGTCGTGAATCAATGAATTATGTAGTAAATATTAGACATTAGTGTTTTAGGGGCAATTCTTGCAAGCAAGAATTTCAAGTGAGGAAATTATAGAAGAAGGAAAATTATGAAGATCATTGGACATCCATCGTCTTTTGTTTAACTGGCTAAATCTCGCCAATATCACGTTAATCACCGTGTGTAAAAATCATTAATTGCTAATGGATATATACCACACAGTGTAAATTGGCATGGACTATTTTTTAAAAAAAAAGCAGAATGTAAAATCGTCTACTAGCCCTAATACCTTGCAACCCATTTTTCTCTAATCTCGCGCCATAGGATTTAAGCACACATTGTGTCCCCATTTCGCATCCAAAGCGCTGGCCGCAGTCCTTTACGCCATGCAGCCATTCTTGTTCGTTTATGTTTAACTCGCCGAATAGTGGTTGTATGTGCGTTGGAATAGCAGCTTTCTTATTATCTCTAACCGCTCGCCCTGTCTAATCGATGAGACTACAGTAATCCACTAGCGAGTACGTGATACCCACGGTATCATTTTGTCGTTCAGCACCTAGAAACGGATATAAGTTTGTGCGCTTGGTTTTTGTCGATTTTGTTGGTTTTCTCTGTTTTTCCGTTGTGACTTGCTGGGCCTTTTTTATAGTCTTGGCAATCGTAAATATGCGTTCTTGAATCGAGGTGTAATCGGAGGTCTCCAATGTTTCGATTAACCCTGAGCGGATCGAGCTCAGGTCAACGTACATCATACAGGTCAATAATGCTGTCTCATCCAACAATGTTTGGGATTTAAATCGCCCGTTCCAATACCTTCCTCGACAGCCCTCTTCTTTATTCGCCTCTCTCGCGATGGCTTCATTTATGTGTAATACCCGGTGGTAGTGAGGCGAATACAAATACAATTTATATCTAATCTAAATTCAAAAATAGAATTTATTAGTCTATAAGTAATAGTTATATATCATCAAAGGGATCCCATGCATTCAATGATCCCTCCTTCTGGAAAAAGAGGAAATAATCATGTTTCAACATCACAAAAACGTTTTTGCTCATCTACGCGCCACGATAGGCATTAGTATTTTTTCCCTTCTCGCGCTGTTTTCCATTTCAAGCTTTGCCGGTCCTGGAACTATTATTGTAGAGCTTAACGTCAATGTGGCTCACGCTGATTTAACTGATTTTAATCGCCAAAATGGTGTTACGGTCGTCAAACACTACGGTAATAGTAAACTGTATGTGCTCAGTATTCCGGCCCCCATGACGTCGGCGGACATCATTGTCCTTTATGAAAATTCAGGGCTGGTAGAATACGCCGAAAGCAACGGTCGCGGTAAGGGCGGCGCTGGTATCTCGTTCAATGACACCTATTTTGCGGCACAGTGGCATACTAATAATATCGGTAAATACAATGGTATTAATGGTGCGGACATCAATGCCGACGCGGGTTGGATACTGACGACAGGTAGCAGTGATATTGTGATTGCGGTTTTGGATACGGGAATCCAGGCCGACCACCCTGAGTTCATCGGTCGGTTGGTGCCCGGATATGATTTCGTGAATAACGATACGAATCCAGAAGCGGATAACTCGCACGGCGTTTACGTCAGCGCCATTCTTGCCGCCAATGCGGACAATAATTTTGGCATGGTTGGTATAGACCACCACGCGCGAATTATGCCACTCAAGGTACTGGATGATCAAGCCTATGGTAGCACCAGTGATTTAGCTGCCGCGATTCGTTACGCTGCTAACAATGGCGCTGATGTCATCAGTATGAGTTTAGCAGGTTACAAAAAAGGCAAGGCGTTAAACAAGGCTATCAAATACGCGCGTAGTAAGGGTGTCATCATGGTCGCATGTGCAGGCAATGACGGTGTAGGCACGGCCGATTCGACCTACAAATGGGCCTACCCTGGCGCCTATCCGCAAACAATTTCCGTGGGTTTAACCGATCACCGTGATGCGCGTGTGTCGTATTCTTCTACCGGGCCAAACCTAGATGTAGTGGCGCCCGGTTTTCTTGTCCCAACAGCCGTATACAAGGGTGACCCGGCGCCTATGAATCCGAGCCTCGAAACCAATGGGTTTGGTGACTATATCACGAATTTTGAAGGTTGTTCCGCAGCAACACCCGTGGTCGCCGGGGTTGTCTCGTTAATGTTATCCATCGACCCCAGCTTAACGTACAGAAAAATCCGACGTATCCTGCGTAACACGGCAGACGACCAAGTCGGACCCATAAACGAAGACACACCAGGCCGCGACGATTTTTACGGCTGGGGACGCATCAATATGGGCAAGAGCCTGAATAGGGTACTAAATACCATTGGGCTCAATTAATAGATCTTTATAATATTTCTTAAAATTAATTGATAGGTCAACTGGCCTTTCTCCGGTTGAATCTGAAAGTGTTTTTAAAAGCGCGGGACTAGAGGGCAGCTTGGTTTTCAGTGCTTTTTGATACAATAAATCAATACCTTCCCGAACTAACTCTGTCGGGCTATATCCTAGTCCTGGCAGATACGCTGCTTTTTTATTGAGATTTTTTATCCAGTCGTGCAAATAATCGCTTTCGCTTCTCTGCCTTGTTTGACATATTCCAACCTAGCTTGCAATCACACGTCATACGACGTGAAATACATCGTTCAACAATTGTCAAACAGCCACTAACCATGGATTAAAAAGCTCTACTTGACTCTGGTGCATATCCTCAGTATTTCTAGTTACAACAATACATTGGTAGGCCAGTGCAGAAGCTGCTATCAAACCATCGATAGTCGGCATTGGCAAACCCTTTTTCTCACAAGCTCCCTGTACTCGGCCCCATGTAGTTGCCACTGCCAGATCAACGGGGATAATCCTATTTTCAAATCGCCGCTTTAAATCATACTCCACCCACTGCACTAGCTTCTTTTTTCGATCTGGATCGGCCGCTTTTTCAATACCCTTTTTTATTTCACCAAACGTCAATGTACTCAAATAAAGGTCACATTCAGATTGCTGATTAAGCCACCCCACTACTGCAAGGGCTGGCTGAGTACGAATCAACTCTGAGATTACACAGGTATCCAGAAGGTACTTCAAAAGCTGATATCTCTGGGATACCGTTTATCCCGTGCTAGATCTAACTCAAGCCCCACTAATGGTGATGACCGCATAAAAGTCACCAAATCTTTTTCAGGCTTCAATAACGCACAGTAATTCTCATAAGATATAACCACCACCGCCTTGCTACCATGCCTGGTAACAATTTGAGGCTCAATTTTTATCGCATCATCAACTAGCTTACTGAACTGGCTCTTTGCCTGTTGTAGCTGCCACTGCTTAGCCATAATCTACCCCTCATTAAAACAACTAGTCTGACTAGATTTTAGGTTGAATTTCTATAACTGTCAATTTTTCCAACATACCTGCTTTGCAATGTTAATAGGGTCGGTTTAACCTAACATTATCAAATTACAACAGATTTAATGATCCATTCGTCTTTTCAGAAGCCACCCTAGCAAGATACCCACCCTCGTTTTATGGCTTAACAGGTGTATTTATGGCTGTCTTTCATACATGCGCCGGTCTATGACTCTGGAGAGCTTGTAACACTTTATCTGGACCTGGAACTCGCCTCATATGCTTGATATCATGTAGCATAATGCTACAACTATAGTAGTTTTGTAACGAGGTACTGCTCATGTCCACCCCACTAAGAGTCAATGATGGCCTTTATAAGGAAGCCGAAGCCGAGGGCGCCCTATTAAATCGTTCCACGGCTAAACAAGTCGAGTTTTGGGCCGAATTGGGTAAACGAATCGCGCACTCGATTACACATGTCGATATGTTGGCACTAATGCAGGGTATTGCTAAGGTGCGAGTTGAAGTTTCTCCATCACCCCCCATTAATCCACAGGATGTTTTTGCTGTGGTCGATAAGGCAAGCCTAAACGAGACATTAGGGAAGCAAATTACGCGGGATACCCTGTATTATGAAGCAAGCAAGAGCCACCCGGGTTTGCTGGATCAGGTCATGCCAGATGGCACTCGCCGTGCCGGACATTTTAGTAACGGCTCTTTTTCTCCTGAATGACTATTGGAAGACAACTTTGGTTATTAGCAGGAGGAAACGGCGCAGGAAAATCCACTTTTTATGAACAGTTTCTAGCACCACAGGGTATGTTGTTTATTAATGCCGACATACTAGCTAAACATCTAGATTCAGAACATACAGAGGCAATGAGTTATAAAGCCGCTATTCTTGCGGGTAAACTGCGAACACAATTATTACGCGCGGACTCCAGTTTCTGCTTTGAAACCGTTTTTTCCCGCCCTTCAAAAATAGATTTTTTAGCCGAAGCCAAATCTTTAAATTGTGAAACTATATTGGTGTATATCCATTTACAAACCGATACGCTAAATCAGGCACGCGTATCACAACATGTACTACACGGGTGGGCATAATGTACCTACCCTCAAAATAATAAGTCGTATCCCAAGAACGATGTGCAATATTCGAAAAGCATTACCACTAGTCGACATTGCAAAATTTTATGATAATTCATCATGCAGCCACCCATTTATCTCTGTAGCAATGCTGGAAAACGGGCAACTTCAGAAACAGATAGAATTTTTACCTGACTGGGCAAATGAAATACTTGCAGAATATCTATGATTAGAAAATTAATGAATTTTGGGCAGCAATATAAAATCGTTGACTTGCCCAAATACCTTGTAACCCATTTTCTCTAATCAGGCACTATAGAACTTGAGCGCACTCTGTGCCCCCATGGCCATTGAGGACAACGGCCCATGTCTCGGAGGGTCGCTCCCTTACCGAGTAACGGACTTTCACCATCTATTTGTCGCCAACTTCGCTTGGCGCACTGGATGTCCTAATATTTATTAAATTGTGGATCGAGGGGTCGCTGCCCCCCCCCCCATACTTTCATAAAAGTAGTCTGTAACTCTCAGTTACCCTTAGAGATATTTCTCTATGTATAATTTCAAGCTTGATATTGGTTGTGCCCCAATTATAACTGTTCCCTTGATAATATCTTTTGTGGTTTTACCCACAACAAAACTTGGAGTGCCTGTTAGTCCAGCCTTGCTTGCATCTGCAATGTCTTTTTCGATGGCGTCAAGATGACGTTTACTGCTTAAACAGGATTTAAATGTCTCTGTATTAAGCTTTAACGCTTTCGCGTGTTTAATAAAATTTGACTCATCATATTTCTTGATGTTAGCAAACAGTTTATCGTGCATTGGCCAATATTTTCCTTGGTCACCCGCGCAATGTGCAGCCTGCGCAGCTTGCTTTGCCTTTGTGTGGAATGGTAACGGCAAGTCTTTGAATACAATTCGTACCTTGCCCGTATCAATAAAATCTTTTTTTAAGTCTTTCATGGTTGAATCGACAAAGCGTTTGCAGAAAGGACACTGGTAGTCGGAAACTTCAACGATAGTCACCGGTGCGTCTTTGTTGCCTAATGATGGTCGGTTAATGGATGATATTTGAGTAACTTTTGGCTTCGATGGAGCTGCCGCTCTTATTGTATTGCCCGTTTTTTTCTCTATGCGCTCAAGAACACTACGAATATGCTTTAACTCTTGCAATATAGCATTGGCTTCTTCAGCACTAATACTCTCCTTTTGATCAGATGCTGACACGATATTAAGTGTCAGCAGCACTACCAAAGTTAGAAAAAATATAGTTAACAATTTGTACTTGATATTCATAATCGGTTCCACTGTTAAATGATGGATTATCACTTCTTACTCGAGTTATAGACAAACGCCGTTTGTGCAAAACCTAGGCTCCGTTGGAATAGTGCCGCATGAGATAGTATCTGTATTTCTGGTACAGCTTAGTGTTGTTGTGAATGGTGTTCCACTGATACACCCAGTTAGACTGCATGCCCTGGGTGTAGTTGTACGAGTAAATGTTCCGGTTTGATCACAAGTCGATGTAAACCCGCCACATGTCCCATCGCTAACAATAGCGTTACAACGAGAATCAATTGGTGTATTACCGCATTGGCTATTCGAACACGTGTCGTTCGTGCAAGCCACACTATCAGTACAGGATACGCCACAGCTACCGCAATTGTTTGCATTGCTTGCAAGTGTCACCTCGCAACCGTCAGCGTCAATTGCATTACAATTACCAAATCCAGTGCTACAGATCGAAATATTACAATTTCCTGAAGAACATTTACTCGATGCGTTTGCGCGATTACAGACAGCACCACAGGCGCCACAATTATTGCCATCGCTAGCAAGCGTCACCTCGCAACCGTCAGTGTAACTATTATTACAATTTTCAAATCCAGCGTTACAGCTCGAAATATTACAACTTCCTGAAGAACAGCTACTCGATGCGTTTGCGGCATTACAGGCGGCACCACAGGCTCCGCAATGGTTAATATCAGCGCTAGTATCAACACAACTTCCAGCGCAGTTACTCAATCCAATAGGGCAACCAACGGTATAAGTCAAGTTTTGTGTTGCTATGGGATTACCGAATAAGTCAGTTATATCGAATGTTAATGTTTGAAATTGTGATAGATCTGTTAAGCTCCATACAGTAGTGGGGCTCAATGTGTAGATGTCGCCATTGGAAGACCAACCGACTTTATTGCTTTCATTCCATAAAGAACCACTTGCATTAAATGAAGCGGTATTCATGGATTCAGTGAATGTGATTACAATTGATGTGTCTTGCATCAATACTCCTCCATCAAGCGGTTCCATGCTTGCTACTGGCATTGTGGCATCCACGGTATATTCAAAACTCTTGGTTAGAAGGTTGCCCGCCAAATCGTGGGCATCTATGATTAGAACTTTTAATCCGTCAACCCAAGTGGTATTAGGGGTTATAGCTAAGGTATCATTCGTATTGAGATTATTTGACCAAACACCTTGATCACTTTCATTCCAAAGGATACCGGAAGCTGTAAACAAGTCGGTATCAATTGACTCGGAAAATGAAATAGTAATTGGCAATGAATTTTGAATTGATGCGCCACTAGCAGGATTTGAGGTGGCCGTCGGGGGGGTGTCATCTACAGTATAATTTAGCGTTGTTAAACCTAATTCCGTACCTACACTACTTTGCGCATTAAGGCTTAAGGTCTGTTCTCCTTCGGCCCAACGTGTCTGTGGATTAATTGTTAAGGTATCGTTATTTGAATTCCACACTCCGCCATCATGTATCATAGAGCCAGATAACAACAAGGTGGTCGTGTCCATCGCACGGTCAAATACAATAACAATCGGTGTAACGCCATTTATTATGGCCAGTGCCACCGGATCGACCGTTGCCGTAGGTGTATCAGGCATTCCGGTGAACGGGTCTGTGCCTGCATTGAGTTCATCTAAGTTAGTGATTCCATCAGAATCATCATCATAGTCGGAGACCGTAGATCCACTAAAATCGGCTAGTGTTGATTGTCCAGGGACAATTTCCACTGTAATACCTGATACTGCGGTTACGCGCACGGTTCCATAGGAGTCATCAATAATTGAATGGATCAACTTAAGAGAATGTGGACCACTTAATAAGGTGATACTGCAGGAATATGTTTTTTTTACTTGGTCTACTTTGAGATTATTACAGATTTGAGGCGCTCCTCCATCGACCACTACTTCAACCACAAGATTGGTCTCATTTAATACCAATGCAAGCAGTGCTTCGGGTAGGGGTGCAGACAGTGTATCTTTGGAAATTGAGCCTTTATCTTGTTGTTGGGATTCCCGATTACAAGCACTTAGGGTCAGCGCCAGCACAATAAGACTTAGTATAAAAACCAATTTTATAGACCACGGTAATCCCTTGGTGTGCTTTATGGAGTTGTTCATTTTATCATCCTCCAAACATTGCGCTGCTTGCATTCGTTATACTTAGGGCGGAAGCGTTTATGGCACTAATCTAATCAATACATAAATTAGTAAAGATCACTAGACATTCAAATCGAGTGCAGTATTGATAATACTCGCTTTTAAATTTCAAGTCTATGTGAGTGTCCAGTAGGTCGGGGTAATAATATTAATAATAGCGGAACGAACCGCATGCCTATCCGATCATTACTTGACCATTATAATTATTTAATTGTATGGCATCAATTTCTATTTATTTTCATGTCGCATCTGTTTAATTAACTATAGTGTAGCATTAATAATTTTTACGAAAAAAGGTGAACAATGTTCTAGCAACGATAATTTTGTAGTTCGGAATCAAAATCGTTAGCGGTTAAATAGAGAGTATTAGTTGAGGATTTCTAAATTACATTCGTGTAGGAATGAAAACATGTGCCAAGCTACGCAATTTATATCAATCACCAAATAGTTGCTGTTTACAAAAAAGTGAATTACTCGGGAAATATAATTGGTGGCTGAGATTGAATATATTCTGTGGTGAATATGAACGTAAAAAAATGTTGGGGGAAATGTTATGTCAAAAATATTTTGCTGGCCACATTCAATGTGATACTTTACTACGAAGTAGTGTCGGTATATATGTCCCACTATTCTCTTAAACACGAATATCAAAAATACGCGCCGCTTTCCAGCTAGATCGTGGATGTCTTTCAAAGAACTGGATGGAATTTCCAGTTGGTGGTTTTGCCTCAATTGTTTTGATTGATTTTGGCCAACCTTTTCTATTTTCTTCTAGAACTTTCAAAAAAATCATTCTATGACCCGGCTTGCTGATAATGTCACCCAATTTTAACGCCTTCATATCAACTTTATATCCCAATCTATAATTAGCGATAGCATCATCCCATTCTGGTCCCTGAAATTTTTTCGGAAAGCCTGAAAAAGCCCCATCACTAAGCGGTAAACCATTCACACCACCGACTCTGATAACCCGCCCGTATTGATTGATTTTGCCACCCAATGCCCGATACAACGCGTCTAGCACGGCTGTACTACAATTAGTAGTACCCGCTACTTTTGACAGCACGTCAAAATCCCCCGCCGGTCTGTGACGTCGCCCAACCACCATTTGATCGCTAAAATCACCCATCCTTACAAACGCTTTTTTTCGACTCACGGCATACTGTTCTCGAACTACTTGCTGAGCCTCGTTAGCTGTCTGCCGCAACGCCCAATAATATACCTGTCCTTCGTTTCTAATTTCTTTCATTTTACTGACTAACAACGGACCAAAATTAAAAGAAGTACTGTTTCTATTGTTTACTAATTCTACCATAGTAGAAAAAAGTACTGGGTCAAAGTCGAGTACACCACGGCGTCCACGCCTTCGCAATGCTAGCGCCGCATTAAACTCAAATTCGATTTGTATGCCGGGCGCGAGACCCTGCTGACATGTCATAGTACCGTCATCTAATGATTCACATGCCGGATTTAGTGTAATCCCAACCATAGGTATTTTTCCTTATTAAATCGCTTATCGCATCTTAGTAAAAACTCACACAATTATTAATTCAAATTCCGTTCTCTATAACATAACGCCAATCCGGCTAAAGTTCTGCCAATTTGTCTAATTGAGCGTTTACTCGTACGATCCAATTCCATTTCATTTCATTTCATTTCCAGATAAGTATAAGATAAGAACTAATATTAGGGGTCAAACTAATTGTATAACTAACTCGCTTTTTGTATTCTACATTTTATTCAAGTTGGACGGAGTATCCAGTGAGATTAAGTAAGCATTATATGTTATGCAATAGAATTGACCCCTATTCTGATTCTGATCCTTTTAGGTTGTCCAGCTCAATCGTGATAACGTCCGCAAGCGGAGAGAATATCTTGAGTACAATCGCCAGTATTTTTTTCGGACGGTCGACATCCGTTTGAAGGACAGCGCCCTTCACGAAAACATCGACTTTTCCAAGCTGACCGCTCTTTCGAACTTTGCCTTGTCTAGGATGTTTGCCCTCCTACTATTTCCTCCGCCTTAGGCGATGAATATGCAAGACTGATAATTGCCGCTATCAAATTTTATATTAATATCGCCCTATAAGTAGAATTAGAACCGTACTGTCAATTGGGCCACTCGCATTAAAAGTACGGTAAGTGAGCAAATTACGAGTATTACTTAGGGCAACCACTGTCGCGTTAATATTCGTTCCAGAATGAGGAGTCAGGATTGCAGAAACCAGGTTAAAAGTATTGGCGCTCCATGCAATTTTAAACGAACCAATACCACTCCGCGTACAAGTACCGCCGGTGAGTCCGAGAGGTATGCAAGTTAAGCTAGTACCATTCCATACCGCCCGTACGTAAGCAAATCGAAACCTGACCAACCCTGCTGCAGGAAACAATCCATCAGTGCCCAATGTAACGTCACCATTGACATCAAGTGATCCCGTTACGTTAGCGGAATTAAATGTCTGAGTCGTAGACCAGACATTCGCATTACTGAGATTGAGCCCCAACGTATAGGGTGAATTGCTTGTGCCAGAGCCGTTGCGCATAAGGGTAGAATCAGTTGCATTAGTCACTTCATTACCGATAACGCCGTCGACTTCGCTCAATATACCATTATCAGCACCATCTGCGAATCCGGCAGGAATACCCGTTAACTCGTTCCAACTAATACCGTCTTTTAACGATGCAGGAACTGTTGGGTCCACTTCGATGATAATACCAACATTATCACCATCGGCGATATCCGCAGGTATACCTGATAATTTGCTCCATGCAACATCGGATATTTGCGCGTTTCCTACACCGCCAACTGCGACGCTGATGGTTCCCGCTGTAATACTAACACCGTTTCCAGCGGTATATACCGTTCCATTATCAACTTCACACGCAACCGTACCATCTTGATTTATGGCACTGATTGTATCTCCTCCAGTACAACTACCTGAAACACGCGATTGGATTTTCAAGGTATCAATATTGGTAACTTCATCCGCGACTAAGGCTCGGTCTGCCGCAGCTGCCTTAATAGCATATCCTGTACTCACAATCTCAGTATCAGGCATAAACAATTCATAGGGGCCTGTTTCCGACAAACTAAACCAAACTCTTAAATATAATGGCGAATTATCAAATACAGACTCAGTCAAAGCCGCCATATTGGATAGATTTGTATTGTCTCCAAGTTTAATCAAAAAACGCCCGTTGGTAACAGGCGTGATGACGGCATTCGGCGGCTCCGACCCATTGAGCAAGTTACCGTTATTAACCCAGCTTGCGACAGTTCCCGCTTGATCAACTATCGCAAACTTAAAATAACCATCCGCGTTTATTGCCGCTCCTGTAGCATCCTTTACCGTTCCTTGATAATTAACCAATAATGGAACTGAAGCATGCCCGGTCAATATAGGGAGGAATAACAAAAAGGCCAATAACAGATACATACCTTTGATCTTACTCATCACTCACCTCTCCAAAATAGAGTTATCTTCCGATGTAATTTTCTATATAAGATATTATACAAATTGTTATTCAATGGAATCGAAACATATCAGCATTCATTTGGATTCAATAGAACCTGAAATAATGGAAAAATTAGTACTGGTGGCCACGCCGTTGATAGCCTCTCCCAAACTAAATTTACTGCTAAAACTGTTTGAAGAAACCTCACCAACAGAGCCCGACGCCAGCGTAAACAATGGAGATTCACCCGCAGGTCTATCGGAACTATTATGAGGATTGGTTCCAATTCTAACCTCGGCGAGATTGGTATAACCATCGACATCATCATCCATCCCTCTATTGAGACCGGCATCGCTAATAACCACCTCAGTAGTTTGCCCATTTACAACGGTTACATTAGTCGTATAGATGGCCAAATTTGTATCTATGGAGGCGACATTCACAAAATAGATCACCTTTAATTGATAATTTCCCGGTGATATATTAGTTAAAGTTCCACTGATTGTATTATCTGAATTCACATTCAGAATAAAGGGGACACCATCATTCAGTATTGCCTTGGCCTGCAACTCTAGGTTTTTGATCAGTCCGGCGGCTAAGTAACCAGGAACGGTTAATGTGACATTAAGATTTTTTCCGTCATGTGAGGCTTGATTCGGGTTTGTGCTTGATGAGTCGGTACAACTAGTCAAAAACAGCGGAATACCAACAATCAGGGTGAAAATCAGTTGTCGAATATTCTTTCTTTTAATTAACATCATTCTCACTCTTTGAAATTACCTTTAAAATATTTACTACGTGCAAAACCCGAAAAAAATAGCAATTACGGAGGCGGGCCCGTAATAGTTATTGCCCCGGATTCTGACTTACCAGCCACCGGGTCGTCAGATCCCTGACTACTTGCTATTATGGCTCCCGCAGCCAACACGCCCAAACCAATCCACAGCCATTTTTTAGTATTTTTTTTCATCGGTTGATCCTGCTGTATGACGATTTCTTCCGTCGGTTCTGTAGCAGCTATAGTGGAAGATCCAGGCATTGATACTGGCCCCACACCCACCACCAGCGGAGAAAATGAATATCCATACAACAAGGTATTACCTGCCAAATCTGTGGCTTGAATATAGTATTCTATGCCAGGTTCCTGTACATCTTCGTACCCCAAACGAACAAAATATGAATCGGAATCCTCACCCTTCGTCATGGCGATTCTTTTGTAGTCTATCGAACCCGTAGTCCGATAAAATAGGATAACCGATTTAACTCCCACATTATCCGTCACCCTAGCGTTTATCTGCGCGCTCTCGCCGAAGATAAATTTCTCCGAAATGACTTCATGTGTCACCTCTGGAGCGATTAGATCACCCGAAGGTAAAGATAATTTTGCGGCAAACACGAATGGGGGATAAAGAAGTGATTGACCAATAAAAACAAACAATCCCAAACAAAAAATCCGTGCATAATACATATGCCCATCTCCGCTGTTTAATCATTCTATAATCGGTTTCGTAAATTCTATATGTTCAGACGTCCCTTGACGTATATATTCTATATGACAACTCAATAACTAATACGAATTGCGTATTCTACCAACCATTTTACCAAAATTGGTTTACTATAAACTTACCTGCGATAACACCGAATTGATATATTATTTACGTGGCGCCGAATATTTGGCACAAAAATCGGTCGCGTACCTTATTCAAGTACATCCTAGTGATATATTTACTCCACCATAGATGCGCTTAATGCTTAGTATCAACGTAACTACTCACCCCAACCGAGTTTTTATCAGTGACTGCATAACATGCCTTGACAAAAATTACGACTTTTGCACGCTCGTTAGTTGACAAAATAACTTACATACCACAACTATCGATCATCTC
>JBGMRO010000030.1:0-14542 GCA_048061555.1 Thiohalomonadales bacterium
GTGTCTTGCCACGCCAGTGAATACTACGGCTCAAATACATCAATCCCCCACACTCGGCGTAAACGGGAAGACCGGCGTCTATGGCGAGTCGGATTTCCGTGCGTAGTGAGGCGTTGCCAGACAGGGCGGATAAATGTGTTTCGGGAAAACCACCGCCAATAAACAAAGCGTCGACATCGGGAAAATGCCTGTCGTTTAGGGTATCTACGACGATGAGTTCTGCACCCGATTTCTTAAAGGCACTAATATCTTCGGGATAATAAAATCCGAAAGCAGCGTCACGTGCGATGGCTATTTTAACCGGTGTGCCTGTCCCTGTCCCCGGTCTCGCTGGTAGCCTATTGAGGGGTTTTGGCGCAATGGCAATTCTTTGCTCCGTTTCAATCGAGTTTCCGATAGATATTACACGCTGTAAATCGACCTGGTTCGCAATCTGTTGGGCTATATTTGCGATGTGTTTATCAGAGATTATCGACTCATTGCTCGGGATGAGTCCTAAGTGTCTTTCTAGGATGACGAGGCTTTTGTCTCTATGCACAGCACCGATTACGGGAACATTCGTATAGTGTTCGATGACGTTTCTCAATTTTGCTTCGTGTCGACTTCCACCCAATTTGTTGAGTATGATACCAGCGATATTGATCTCAGGTTCGAAGGCCTGATATCCCAGGATCAACGGTGCAATGCCTCGTGTCATACCTTGAGCATCGATGACCAGAATGACTGGCGCGGACAAAAGTTTAGCGAGGGCAGCATTGCTATTACCTCCGTTCAGGTCGAGGCCATCGTATAGTCCTTTGTTCCCTTCAATAATGGAGAGGTCGCGACCTTGTGAGTAATGCTGGAAGGTATAACGAATTTCAGGATGTGACATGGTGTGAAAATCGAGATTGTAACAGGGGGTGTCACTCGCCTTGCTCAACCACATCGGGTCGATATAATCTGGACCTTTTTTAAAAGGGGAAATGCGCAGTCCGAGCTTACTCAGGGCTGCACACAGTCCTATACTGATAGTGGTCTTGCCGGACGATTTATGTGCTGCGGAAATTAGGATATGACTCATGATGTTACTACGACTGCTATTGCTAAGGGAAAAACGTACCTATAGAAAACCATCTGGGTATTCATTTTAAGCAGCGTTGCCAAATTTTTCCTTGGCGCGTTCATTCCACATTTGCTGTGCCTTCGATTGCGCAGTTTCAAAGGTGTCGGCCTTACCCATCATGTGCAGCGTAATGGCCAAAGTACCTATGACTGCTGCACTCGCATATTCGTCTTCAATATCACCTTGCCAAAGTAGTTTCAGACGTGAAGCGTCCATGGTGGCGTCTTTTACGTGTCGCTGCTTAAACATAGCAGGCCAGCTTGTCTGAGACAGTTCGCCATTGTGAACACTGTGTACCTGACATTCCATATCCGGATTACGTTCAATTTCACCACCATCACCCTTGACTACCGCTAAATGGGGTTGGCCCAGGAGCAGGGCAGCGTTTTGGTGTACCGCCTGATAACCTGGGTGAAAGATACCCTGCATCAGATAGGGGGCGTTGAACGGGTTTAAAAGTCGTGCAATCGTGTGTACCGGAGAACGTAATCCGAGTAGGGGTCGCAATCCAATGATACGGTGTAAAACCGGGCTTAAGAACTCTAAGTCTAAATAGGCAAAATTTTCGTGGTGTAATTCGTCGATGGCCGCCGACAATGATCGACAGGGTTCTATACCGAAAGTATTGAGTACGTCCTTGGTATACACTCTACCGGCAGTGTGGCCGCTAGTACCGTGCATGAACACCTTTGTGCCATGGTCTGCCAATAAAAAAGTGGCGAGTAAAAACCAGGGTAGCTGGCGTCTTTTCCCAGCATAAGAAGACCAATCGAGTTGCACATTCGGGTGTCTACGTGGAATATTGAAAGATTCTCGGCAGGCACGTACAAAACCTGCGACTTCTTCTGCGGTCTCTTCCTTTACACGCATTAACATTAAAAATGCACCGAGTTGCTCAGGTTCGACTTGACCGGCCAAGATCATCGTCATCGCCTCAGCGGCCTCTTCTTCAGTCAATGGGCGTGAACCATTCTTACCCTTACCAAGGATACGGACAAAATTGGCAAACGGATGATCTTTTTGCATGGCGCTAACCTTCTATTGTTCTTGATAAGAAGTTCTGGTTCCCATGGTCCTCCGTGGGAATCCATACTGCTGTGATAACTCCAACTTCCGTACGCATATTCCACGCAGGAGCGTGGGAACGAGAATATGGTCCTCCGTTCTGGTTCCCACGGTCCTCCGTGGGAATCCGTACCGTGGTGATAACGCCAACTTCCGTATGCGTATCCCACGCAGGAGCGTGGGAACGAGAACAGGAGAACAATGCTACGCGGACGCCTTATAATGTGGATCGACTTCCGCGTCCGCCAAACTAACCGGCAGAAATTTGAGTATGCTAATTCCGGCGATAACGATCACCATCGCAATCGCGACTCCGCCGATACCCAGCGCGATTTCGGGCAACGTCGGGCTATATTCCGCCACGACGCCATCAAAAAATCGGCTACTGACCTCTTTACCAGGGAATAATTGTAGAGGATAGGCCTGACCACCGATGATAATTACGTAGACCAAGGATAGACCGCCGATAATAACCATGATAGCGGCACTAACAATGGCTCCCAACGATGATTTTAATCCAGACCAATAACAGGCAACTAAGGGAATCAGGCTACCTATTAATACATAACCTAACCAGAACAGACCTGTGTAGACATTATTTCCATCCAGGATGAATTTTTCTACACCATGGTGTTCAGTGGCGTATAAATTCGTTAGATGATAAATACTGACAAAGAATAAAACGGATAAAATAAACAAACCCAATAATTTGCGCAGTCGTTCTATCAATACAGGGCCAAGCTCACGACCGCTGCCCTTAAAACTCGCGGCTAGCACTAATACGAAAATAGCTAATCCGAATGAAAACGACATCAATATAAACATGGGACCCATGATAGCGGCGTCATAGGCCTGGCGGGCGACCAGAAATCCAAATATAGAGCCGGTACCCGTGGTGAGTAATAGGCGCCAAACAAAGGCTATGGTGCCAACTATCGAGGAATATTTATTGAAACGTTTCTCCAACATGACCCATATATAAATCGCAACAATGACGAAGAAACCATTGTAGAAAATCATATTCCAGGCGAATATGGATTTGAAATTATAATAGGTCATGGCGATGATCATACGGTCGGGGCGACCCAGATCCAGGACGAGTACGGCTAGACCGCCAGCAAGCAGGGAAATAGCCAATAAGCCAGAAAGTGGCGCTAAAGGTTTATAGATTTTCTTACCGAAGACAGAGGCGATCGAGGCGACATTGAGTGCACCCGAAGCAGAAATAATGAGAAAGACCGCAAAGATGTGCGGCATGCCCCAGACGATTTGGTTGCTCATACCGGTCACGTAGTGGCCATTATGTTCCATATAATAGGCGGACGCCATACCACCGGCAATAAGGGCACCAAAGAATGCCAAGAGACTTAAAAAACCAAAACTGCGCGCCTCAATTTGGCGAAACGCCATATTATTATCCATTGACTAACCTTTTTTTATCACTAAAACTATTTATTTTATATTCTAAAGATGTATCTTTTCACGAATCACGAATTAAATACCTTGGTATCGTACTCCAGGGTCTAGCCTCAAATCACCGCGCACCTGTGTAGACGGTTCGCTCGCCACACGTTTCGCGATTTCGCTGCTGGGGTCATTGAGGTTACCAAATAGAATGGCGCCGTTTTCGCTGTCTGCGCAGGCCACTTCACACGCTGGCTTTTCGCCGCGATCTATACGATGCACACACATCGTGCAGCTTTCCACGGTACCTTTACCACGAGGTACATCTGGCACCTGATCTGTTAATGTCTCATGCACAAAAGATCGTGCCTTATAGGGGCAGGCCATCATACAGTAACGGCAGCCGATACAAATGTGTTTGTCGACCAAGACGATGCCATCTACACGTTTGTAAGATGCTCCGGTAGGACAGACGTCCACGCAAGGTGGATTGGCGCAATGTTGGCACAACATGGGTAGGAACGTGGTCTTTTGGGTACTGCGATCCTTGACCGTTACCTTACGAATCCATTGTGCATCGGTCTCGGGGCGACCAAAACCTGTCAGGCCATTTTCCTTCTCGCAAGCGGTGACACAGTCGTTACAATCCTCTGCGCACTTGTTGGCGTCTATCAAAAAACCCCAGCGAATCGCGGCATCGGCGGCTTCGTTTAATGGTCGGGCATTGGCAACTGCAGTGAGTAATAGGCCGGGTGCCAGAGTCACAGTGCCAAAAAAGGCGGCGCCTTTACCTAACAAATTACGACGATACTCATCGACCTTGTTTTCTTGACCGTTCATAGTGCGGACTCTTTGTTGGCGGGTTTAGAGGCGTGACATTCAAAGCAATCGATTTTAACGGCGGTATAGTCGTGACATTCGCGGCAAAAATGCCTTGGATTAGCCGCACTGATAGGTCGTGCATTTTTGTCCTTGACGACATGACAAGCGATACAGTTCTTCAGGCTATGTTTTTTTGTCCTGATGCCCTTGTACATGGTTTCATCGCGTTGATGCAGCAATACGTCCATATGGTTTTTACGCATATAGTCAGTATCTTCGACACACTCTTTGGCATCCGCCTTCGGGATATCCGGTACCGGTACATCTGCGACGCCCATCATGGGGCTCATCAGTCCCATAGCGCCTAGAACAATCGCTAACTGCATTGTACGTCGCATTGCAGTAAGCGACTGCCATATTGGCAATAATAGTATTGATTTTGATGTTCGCATTATTTGCATCTCTATAATGATCTCTACTAGTTAGTGTCCGTCCACAAACGAGGATATTTCATCAAGATCAAGGCGCATCGAATTTTTAAAGCGCAGCATATACTAATATGTGAGCATTTAAAAATTCGACGCAACGCCGATATTGGAGAAATAGACCGTTTGTGGCCGGACACTATTTATTCACCTAGACCCATTTGGATATAACCGGTCGGGCAGACATCAGCGCAGATGTGGCAGCCTATGCAACGATCATAATCGGTGTCGACATAACGGCCTAATGTAGATTTATCTTTCTTGACTTTGAAGACGGCATCCTGGGGACAAAAAATGATGCAGTTATCACACTCAAAACACATTCCACAACTCATGCAACGGTTTGCTTCTGCTTTTACGTCTTCTTCACTTAAACCTGCCACTCGTTCTTCGAAATGGCCTAATACTTCTTGTGCATCGGGTACAGTTTCTACACGTTTGTAGCGAGGTGTATAGTCAAAATGACCCAAGAATAACAGGTCGTGGGCGATGATTTGCTGTTTGGATCGGTCTTCATAGTTATGTACTGCGAAGCTGTCGTCATCGGTACCTCTCAGGCCACGATCGATACCACGAGTTTTATCGTCGCCATCGGCAACATAATTTTCGGGGTCTAGACCTGTTTCGTGCAGTTTATTTAACAAGTTATAGTGGTGTACGTCGACCTTCGGACGTTTACGCTGATCTTCATGTCTAAAATAATGGTCAATCGTTTCCGCGACGACTGAGGCCTGCCCAATCACCGTGGTCAGTAGGTGAGGGCGGACGATATCACCGGCGACAAAATATCCCGGTTTGTCAGGAACCTGATAAAAATTATCGGCATCGATAAGACCACGGCCATTGTCAAATTCTTCCATGCCGGTAAATTCCCCAGATTGGCCGATAGCAGAAACCACTAAGTCTGCTTCTATAATATATTCACTGCCTTCGATGATTTCAGGTTTGCCGCTTTCATAACTGAGTTTTTGAACTTTTAGGCCCGTTGCACGACCCTTGTCGTCAAGTACGACCTCGATCGGGTTCAATGCACCATGTACATGTACACCTTCACGTAAGGCATCGTCTATTTCGTGTTGGGCTGCCGACATGCCGTCAATAGGCTGGCGAGAAATCAAGGTAACGTCGGCACCTTCTTTTTTGGCGATATCGACGACGTCATGTGCGGTATAACCCAAAACGATGTTTTCGGGACGATCTTTTTCTGGGATGTTGCTGATATGTCCAAGGCGTCGGGCAACCGAGACCACATCGATGGAGGTATCACCACCACCCACGACCACGACCTTACCGCTCACTAATTGTAAATTACCTTGGTTAAAGGCGCTCAAAAATGCGACACCGGAGACACAGTTACCGGCATCGGCGCCGGGAATGGGTAGGCCGCGCCCAGATTGTGCGCCGATCGCAAATAAAACCGCATCAAACTTATCTTCAAGCTCTTTTAAGCTGATATCGGTACCGACTCGGGTCTTCATTTTTAACTCGACACCCATATCGACGATGCGATTCATTTCGCCGTGTAAGACCTCGCGAGGTGTGCGATAACCGGGGATGCCATATAACATCATGCCACCCAGTTCTTCGTGATCATCATAGACCGTGCAGGCGTGTCCCATACGACGTAGTTGATAGGCTGCGGCTAATCCACAGGGACCACCACCGATAATCGCGACACTCTTGCCGCTGTCTGGTCCGGCTTCAAATTTAAAGCCTTCGGACAGGGCGCTGTCCCCGATATATTGTTCAACGGCGTTGATACCGACTCTGTCTTCTACTTCGTTACGATTACAACCATCTTCACACGGGGCCGGGCAGACACGTCCCATGATGGCGGGAAATGGATTGGCATCTGTGGAGCGACGAAAGGCATATTCCTGCCATGTCATTTCGCCCGAGGGTTTTACTATGCCACTGGCGATATTGAGCCAACCGCGGATGTCTTCGCCAGATGGGCAGCTACCCTGACAGGGAGGGGTCTGATGAATATAAGTGGGACACTTATAGGTCGTATCTTCCTTGAAAATTTGTTTCTTCCCAGGCAAGGCCGCATGGTCGTCGTCTAAATATTTCCTAAAGGTATGTTTGCTCATTTTATCTGCAGGCGTTGCCATATACTATCTCTCCTGTTGCTACGTTCTGATTATTAACGTGCTAATACTTTTTCAAATGAATTAAAATTCCATAAACCAAAAAATCTAAACCAACTCTTCAGTGATTACTCATTGTTCCCCAAAATTAATGCGTCTCCAACGACATGGTGCAAACTTGTGATCATGTCCATAGGGTGGTCGTAGTACGGTAAAGTCTTCGCAAATTGTGTCTTGCAAATAGCACAAATAGCCACAAGCGTATTGACCTCGTATTTATCCACCACTTCCCCTAAGGCCTCCATTCTTGGTAAGACGCCCTTGACGCGTAGTTCCATTAAGTCATCGGTCAGCAGTCCGCCACCGCCACCGCAGCAAAATGTTTGATCATGAATCGTTTCTGGCGCCATATCGAAAAAATTATGGGCGCTGGCCTTGAGTAGTTCGCGCGGGATAATAAATTGGCCGCCGGGTATATTGCCCATGCGTGAGGCCCGCGCAACGTTACAGGAATCATGAAAGGTGATACGACGGTGATCGTTGGCCTCTTTGTCGAATTTTAGTGCGCCTTGTTTATACAAATCATAGGTCATTTCACAAATATGTTGTGGACCAGGATAGCGTTTATCCAGAAAATCAAAGGGACCGATCAGGGTATTCCAGAAACTATAAGCGACTCGCCATGCATGCCCGCATTCTCCGACCACGATACGCTTGACGCCTAACTCCAGAGCGGCCTTACGAATCCGCATGGCAACCTTCTTTAAATTGTCACCACTACCGATAAACATAGAAAAATTGGCCGCTTCAGATGCATACGAACTTACCGTCCAACTGATACCGGCCTGATGAAAGACCTTGGCATAACCCATAAGGCCATCGATATGTGGCTCAGCAAAAAAATCGGCAGACGGGGTGATTAACAATACATCGGCACCTTTTACGTCTACCGGTACACGGATATCGATCCCGGTCTCGTCTTTTAAGTCTTCTTCCAACCCCTCCATCGTATCGATTAGGGCCTTTTCGGGTAGGCCGAGGTTGTTACCGATAACGTGTAACTTGCCTAGAATCTCATTGCAGTATTTTTGACCGACACCGACGGTGTCCATGATTTCTCGCGCAGCCATTGAGATTTCGGCGGTATCGATACCATAGGGGCAAAATACGGAACAACGGCGACATTGCGAGCATTGGTGGAAATAGCTATACCATTCGTCTAATACGTCCTTCGTCATGTCGACCGCGCCAACAAGTTTAGGAAAGTATTTGCCCGCGAAGGTAAAGTAACGTCGGTAGACACTGCGCAGCAGGTCTTGCCGTGCTACGGGCATATTTTTAGGATCGTTAGTGCCTATATAATAATGACACTTATCGGTACAGGCGCCGCACTTCACGCAGGTATCCAAGAAGACTTGCAACGCGCGCGAGTTTTTGACCAGATCACCCAGTTTGGCGACTGCCTTTTCTTGCCAGTTATCGACCAATTCACCGGGAAAACCAACGCTTTCTTGGTACACGGGTTTGGCGATAAAGGGTTTACTGTGCGCCATGCTATCTTCGATCACCACGGGGATGACCGGATATTCGCGTAACGCAGGTGCTTTTAGATCTGCCATTCTATACCCTTAAATTCATTTTTCATCAGAGATTCATTAGTTCGAGAATCTGTTTCGTTTTTTAATGCATTGTCTTAACGTATTGTCATAATCACATTCTGTTTAGTTATTTTGCGGTCCAACCATCTACATGTCGTTTTTCACGGGGATTATCTCGCTGATTACGTGTTGGACTAAAAAATAATCCCGGTGCGTGTAATAACTTGCTAATGGGGAAAATCAGCATGAGCGTAATGACGCCCGCTAGATGTACCCACAAGGAAATCGATGAGGGTAGTGCTTGTATATCGATGTACAACAAGCCGAGTGTAAATGTCTTTAATTCTACAATGTTAATGCGTGAAACAAACGTCATAACCAGACCACTGATGCCGATTGTTAACAACAATGCAAGCATGAGGTGATCAGAGAGGTTGGATATATAGCGAATTCGGTCGACCAGGAAACGTCTCGCCCACAGGCCCGCTAGACCGATGACCATCGCAAATGCGGCGTATTTCCCAAAGGGTTGTATCAAGTCTACCCACACCCAGACCGGTTCGGTGAAATAACGTAAATGCCGCAATAAAACCAACAATAGACCGACATGAAACATCCAACCAAATAACCAGATCATTTTGTTGGCCCTAAATAGGGCAGAAAATACGGTGACTTCTTTAAACATGCGCCAAACGACGCCGGTGTAGGTCAGTGGGGCAGGGGTCGTCGGGATCTTTAGCGGTTGAGGGGTTTTCGCATAGATAACGATTTTACGTCCAACACCAATAATAAGCACCAGTGTCGCGATGTAAAAAAATAGGGCATAAACCACCGATAAAGACATTTTGCATCCTTCTGTGGGTAAGGCGCTCGTGTGTAACAAGCGCCTTACCGATGCCTGCTATCAAATTATTTTGGTAATTATTTGATAAAAAGCTGTTAATAGTAGTATTTAAGATTAAACGCAGCCGGTAGGTTTCGGTAAACCTGCGATTTTACAAGCCTGTTTTGCTGGCCCATAGGGGAATAACTCATATAAATATTTACTATTACCCTTGTCTTTGCCTAATTTCTTGCCGATTGCCTTAGTCAATACACGTACGGCAGGGGCAATTTGATACTCTTCATAGTAGTCCCGCAGAAATTTAACAACTTCCCAGTGGTTATCACTCATTTCGAGTTTTTCTTCGATTGCGATTGCCTTTGCAATATCATCGGTCCACTCGTCACGATTGACCAAGTAACCTTCTTCATCTACTTCAACGCTCTTTCCGCCGACTTCTAGGGCCATGATTTATCTCCTAACTTTAGTTTGTGTTTATTTATAATTGTCTTGTTTACAACCAAGAATTTGTGGTGTCGTGTTTTGTCACTAAATCCACAAACCCGGCGTAGTCGACGGTCTCAATGCCATTGATGAGTTTATCTTTGGCGATGCCTCTGGCTTCCATATCGGGAGCCAGGACATAAAAAGTGATGCCTGACATTGCCTTGCTCACCAGTTCAGATTTCACTGTTCCTTGCATTGCACCATAAACAGCGTCTTCTATTAACAATACTGAGCTACCTTTAGCAGCTAATCGAACACAGCTCTCGAGTGAACCGCGATCCATAGGCGATTTATTAACGGTATGTAACGTTGCCATGACTATCCTCTTAAATTGTTCTTAAAAATCGTTTTCACTAATTATTTAATCATGTAATCCAAAATGAAGAAGAGGTCTAGAACGAATAAACGATGTCTTGACCATCCATAATATCTGCGAGTTCAGCCGAACTGACCACACGGATAGAGTCCTTTTCTTCCCAATCGGCGTCTTCATCTTCCCACGTCAGGTGTAACAAATCATCGATGCTTAGACCGCGAGCTTCCAATGATTCTTTTTCGACGAATATTTGATTGACGTCGAAATCGCCCAAGGCCTTATAGGTCGGCGAGAAATTTTTCATACCGATGTTAGCAGAGTCCATACCCTTGCAGATCTGATAAACGCCATCATCGATAAACGCTAGAGAGACGTCTTGCTCAAACGCTGCGCCGATCAAGACCACTTCTAGAGATTCTAGGGCGTAGATCGTGCCGTAGGGTGCTTTACGGTTTACATAAAGTAATTTTTTTGTCGTTGCCATATCTAAACCCCTTAATCTCCAAATACTACCAGGCGATCTGCCTGAATGCCGGCTTCAATCAATTGTCCAAGACCGGAGATACGAAACCCCGGCGCAATGTTATTGCCATCGATTTTCTGACGTTTTGCTTCATCGGCATCCATGATGCCGCGGCGTTGTGCCGCCGCGATACAAATCACCATGTCCAGCTCATGCTTTTCTGCTAATTCGCTCCAACGTACCTGAATATTTCGATCGTCCTGTGGTGGCACCATAAAGCGTGTACCATTGTTGACGCCATCGTGATAAAAAAAGATGCGAAATATTTCATGTCCGTTATCTAAGGCGGCCTTGGTGAAGTTATATGCCGTATCCGATGCTTGATGGGTATACGGCCCTTCGTTAATTAATATACCAAACTTCATGTGAACCCCTTGTTTAGAATCTAATAGCTTAGAAGCGAATATGCGATGAAGCGTTTAGGCTATTACGCGCACCGCGCCAATTATCAATATGGTACTTGGTAAAAGGCAAGTCGGTTAATTCAAAGAAACGCGGCCAACCGATACGTTCGACCCAGTCGCCAATACGTTCCCATGCCTTTGCGTCTTTTTTATAGACATTAAGGATATTTTTTACAATTTCTGAGACTTCAGGCCAACGTGGCGGATTGTTGGGGACGCCAGCAACGACTAATTTGTGAAACATCGGTTTGGAACGTGCGTTGGAGTGCTTACCACCGACCCAGATAGCGAGTTTAGAATGCTCGGGATCGTTGATTTGCATCGGTGGGCAAGGAGGGAAACACGCGCCACAACACATACATTTTTTCTCATCGATTTCCAGGCTCGGTTTGCCGTTTACCATCGCAGGACGTATCGCCGCCACTGGGCAACGTGCGACTACCGTGGGTCGCTCACAGACGTTGGCGACTAAGTCGTGGTTAATCTTGGGTGGCTTGGTGTGCTGGATGTTAATGGCGATGTCGCCTTGACCACCACAATTAATCTGACAACAAGAAGTCGTGATATGCACACGATTAGGCATTTCTTCTTTAACAAATTCCTCGTGTAACTCGTCCATCAAGGCCTTGACTACGCCCGCGGCATCAGTGCCGGGAATATCGCAGTGCAACCAACCCTGGGTATGAGAAATCATCGTGACGGAATTTCCTGTTCCGCCGATAGGATATCCGGCGTCAGTAATGGCCTGTATCAATGGCTCGACTTGCGCCTCCGTTTCTACCATAAATTCCATGTTACTGCGGATCGTAAAACGGATATAACCGTCTGCATATTTGTCTGCAATATCACAGAGTAAATTGATTTCGTACGGGCCAAGCTGGCGCTGTGTTCCGGCGCGTACGGTCCATAGAATATCACCACTTTTTGCGAAATGTTTTAATACACCGGGACGTGGACGCTCGTGATAGGACCAATTTCCGTAGTTGCGGATCATGCAAGGGTGCATGTATTGAAATCCATCCGGTGCGCCACTTTCGGTGGGAAAACGCGGTTGTGCATCACTCATTTGTTTTGTCTCCAAATACTGTTCGATTCAATGTGTCGTAAGCTATTGCGAATTTTATCTTATCCTGCAGCCTTACGATCTTTCCATTTTTCGGCTTCTTGATCCCATTCGTCCATGCGAACATAGTTGCTTACGCGCGGGCTAGTGATCATATTTGGATCTACATCGATTTCAATGCCTTCCAGGAAGTTGACCAGGCCAATACGGTCTATGGTTTCACCGACACGTTCGTGCTCTAAGGCATTCTCTGCCCAAAAATCGATGGTTTCTTCTGCGATTTCAACCAGACGTTCGTAATCTTCTTCAGTGTCGAGTTTCATGAAAGGAAGAATAACGGTGCCCATGGTGTCACCAATTTTTAGTGTGCGTTTACCACCAATTAATAGCGTTATGCCTTTGTCATCACCGGGAGACAGGGCCTTAGTCATAACATTCAAGCAATGCATGCAACGCACGCAGTTACGGTTGTCTACGTCTAGCGTGTCATCATCGTTCAAAGATAACGCACTGGTCGGACACATGTTGATGACGCTGTCGATTACATATTTGCGGCCTTTGCTGGCTACAAACTGCTTGACCTCTTCCTGGTCTACCTTCATGTCGTCACGCCATGTACCGATAACGGCAAAGTCAGAACGTTGTATCGCGTTCATGCAGTCATTAGGGCAACCGGAGACTTTAAACTTGAATTTATAAGGAAGGGCGGGGCGGTGCATGTCGTCGAGAAAATTGTTGACTAACATACGATGAATCTTATGCTCGCTGGCGCAGGATTGTTCACAGCGCGCGGCACCCACACAGGACATACCGGTACGTACACAAGGTCCGGCACCACCGAGATCCCAGCCATAGTCATTAATTTCGTCGAAAAAATGCTGTGTTTTTTCAGAAGTCGTACCAATAAACATAATATTACCGGTTTGACCATGGAAGGCGATGAGACCCGAGCCATACTTATTCCAAGAGTTGGAAAGTTGGCGCAGAATGTCTGTGGTGTAGTAATTGCCGGCGGGTGGTTGTACCCGGACCGTGTGAAATTCTTTTGATGCAGGAAACATCGCAGTTCCGTCATCGTTGGTAAGCTCGGTAAAACGTGGGATGATGCCGCCGCCATAGCCGAATACGCTCACGGTACCGCCTTTCCAATATCCCAATCGAGTATTGTAGGAGTATTCTAGTTGTCCCATCAGGTCAACCATCATATTGGAGTCATTAGCCAATCGTTTAAGACCGGTCACAAAGCTAGGCCAAGGACCATCTTCTAATTGATCCAGCATCGGGGTCTTGTGAAATGGCTTGGTGGATTTTTTATCACTCGGTAAGTACGTGTGATGACGTTCCGGGTTTTTAGGCATGCTTTGTTCTCCTCCTAGGATGCTGAACTCGTGTGACAGCGTTGTGAGAGTTACTTAATCGATCTGATTGTCTAATTCCAATAATCTATTCGTTTCGTTGCAATATTTTGTGATGACCGAAGGGTTGGGTTTATCCCATGGCCAGCAAAAATAGGGTCAAGAAAATTCTGTTCTCTTAGTAGCGACAGCTCGCTAAATACTGACAATAAGTCTAAGGAACAGCGGAGTGCATGCAAAGACGCCAGAAGGGCTAGGATTCATAAATTAATTCTATCCCTTTAGTAATAGCTTGAATCTAAAAAACTTCATAAAAACCAATTTTGGCGCGCCTAGATCGCAGCTTGTGTGCCGGTTGTCGAAAAAAATATAATATTAAACAACAAGTTAGTATATATTGCGGGAAAAATTTGCTTGTATCTCTAAATTAATGTTGTTTCAGTTCTTGTAGGCAGTAAAATTTCATGTAACGAGAAATAAGGTTTTCCGTCGTCAATATCAATACATACTAATATATTTAAATGGACAGATCAGGTTTATTATTTTACTTATGAATTATTCGCCATGCATAAATAAAACCAAATGCACCTTGTCCGCCAAGATTATCAACTTGTAAGTATCGGACAAATATTTTCTTTTCAGTAGCCCGTATCACTATGAATATTTATGATGGAAAACAACATTAAAACACAAGTTTCGCTGGGTAAACGAAGCGCATCCATCAAAATGCCGTGTCATTCGCCTTTTGAGCCGACACAAGAGGAGCCCTATCAGGCGTGGCGAGCTCACAAACTAGCGGGTGCGACAATCGCGTCGGCAGCCAATCGGGTCGATATCAAAGACCCGATTCGATTGACCGAGTCGGAACGTAGCGCCTTATTGCGCCAATGTCGCTATAGCAATATGGCCTTGTATAGTTGCCAAGGTGCTGATTTTGATAAACATAGTTTAACACAGCTCTGTCTGCAACTGGGTCTGAAAC
>JBGMRO010000031.1:0-6256 GCA_048061555.1 Thiohalomonadales bacterium
GCGCGGGTCAGTAACGTTGAGTCATTGTTTATGGTAATGGGGATAACATCGCCAACATTGATGTTGTTCGGCACGTTTACCGTCAAATCACCGGTATTATTCAAATTGGTATAATTTATATCGGCGGCAAGTACCCTAAGCTGTGCAATCACAGAAATATTGGCGTCGAAGGTCCAATTACCGCCTAGCAAGCCCGTCGCGACGACGAAGGGTGCAAACGGGAGATGCACGGTGGTATAGGCCTTGCCATAACCATTTTGATCTAAGGCGGTCAGGGTCGTGTTTAGATCGGTGATAAAAGCGGCAATTTGAGCATCTGCCTCGGGGGGTGTATTCACGTTTGAGAGTAGATCTGCGCCGGTAATTTTCAATTTATCAACTTGTGTATCGACGGTTGCAAATAAATTATCGACATCACCGTATTCTAGGCCTGCACCAAAGGTCACTATTCCAAACTGATAACGGTTTTGTGTTTCGGGATCGATCGTTCCTGCCGCAGCGGGATTATTGATATAGGAGTGCACCGTTTGGCCGTGGTTGGTACTACCATAGCTTAAGTTGCTACCGGAGGGCAGATACGCAGTGACGGCCGCAGCGCCTGCCGACATCAAGGAAAAAGAAATGGCAACGGAAAGTGCCACAAGTTGAGATTGGGTCATGCTGCCGTACTCCTACCTACAATTAAATTGGGTAATACGCGGTAAAATAGCGGGTTATCACCGTATACCCACCCATGTCCTTCCTTGTACGTACTCTGGCTGCAAAACTAGAACGAAAATTTTACGGTTTCGATCGCATAGTTCAAACTATCAGTTTAAATAACAAAGTGTTAGCTGATATAGGCCTATGCGTTTTAGCAAGCATTGTTGTCCCTTAGTCAATTTAACGGTAGTATGCGCGGTTAACTTTAACTATTTAATGTGAAACCGTTGTCCATTTCTAAATACAAACAAGCGAACGAAATCGTCTACTACTTGGACAAGCTAAGTGAATACACGGGCAGGCTCGTTTCCTGGTTAGTTTTATTGATGGTATTGATTATTTTTTATGACGTATCTATGCGTTACGTGTTTAAGATTGGCTCGGTCGCCTTGCAAGAATTAGAGTGGCACTTGTTTGCGGTCATTTTTCTTCTGGGTGCCGCCTATACGTTTAAACACGACGCACATGTACGTGTGGACGTCTTTTACAATAGCGCCAAATGCAGTGACTATTGTCGAGCCTGGATAGATATCTCGGGTTTTATTTTTTTATTATTACCCTTCAGCATTCTGATCATCAGTAGCGCTAGCGGTTTTGCCTATAATGCCTATCTAATCGTCGAAGGTTCACCCGATCCAGGCGGACTGCCTTACCGCTATATTATTAAAGCGATAGTCCCATTGGCCTTTATTTTGCTCATACTGCAAGGATTGTCGAAGCTGCTTTTAAATGCTCAAGTTGTGATCCGACACCACCGTGGCAACGTTGCGCGCGCAACGCCAAAGCAGGACTAAATGGAAACCTGGGCCATCGTCATGTTGTTGGTTGCCGTCGCCCTATTATTGGTGGGTTATCCTGTCGCCTTTACCCTAGGTGCAGTCGCCTTGTTATTTGGTAGTATTTTTCTAGGTCTGGGTTTTTTTGATCTACTACCCTTGCGCATATGGGGCATAATGACCAATTTTACCTTGTTGGCGGTGCCGCTATTTATATTCATGGGTGTGGTGCTGGAGAAGTCAGGTATCGCCGAACGTTTATTACTCACGATGGGCGAGTTGTTTGGAAAAGTCAGGGGTGGTTTGGGTGTGTCCGTCGTGATAGTGGGTGCGTTATTGGCCGCTACCACCGGCGTTGTTGGTGCCACCGTGGTCACGATGGCCGTTATCGCCTTGCCTATTATGTTACGACAGGGGTATCGACCTGAATTGGCGAGCGGAGCGATTGCGGCGTCGGGAACCTTGGGCCAAATTATTCCACCGAGTATCATTTTGGTACTACTGGGCGATGTTGTGGGTGTACCCGTTGGGCGCTTGTTCATGGCAGCGGTGGTACCCGGCCTGATACTCATTTTTTTATTTATCGTCTACATATTATATATCGCGAAGCGCCATCCCCATTACGCTCCTGCGATTAAGGTCGTGGATATCGAAGGCGCGACCTCTGAATCGCTGTGGATTAGGGTGTTGAAGAGTTTGCTACCGGCCTTGTTATTAATCCTTGCAGTATTGGGTTCAATATTTCTTGGCATCGCCTCTCCCACCGAGTCAGCGGCCTTTGGTGCCCTTGGCGCTATAATTCTCGCGTTGTTTGCCAAGGGCATGGATGTGAATAAATTGCAACAGGCGATGCAGTCCACTACGCGAATGACTAGCATGGTCTTCCTGATACTCATCGGTGCGACTGCGTTCGGCTTGGTGTTTCGAGGTATGGGCGGGGACGATTTGGTGCATGACGCGATGACCAATTTACCCGGCGGGGTGTGGGGGTTTCTTGCAGCGAGCATGTTACTGGTTTTCATACTCGGTTTTTTTCTCGATTTTATTGAAATAACCTTTATTGTGGTACCTATCTTGGCGCCGGTAGCCCAGTTTATGGGCATTGATCTGCTCTGGTTTACGGTACTCATCGCGATGAATCTACAAACTTCTTTTTTAACGCCTCCATTTGGTTTTTCACTATTCTACTTAAAGGCCGCAGCACCTCCCGAAATAAAAATGACACAAATATACCGCGGCATTATTCCCTTTGTAGGTATACAGTTAATCGCATTAACAATTATTATATTCTTCCCGGACGTTATACTTTGGTTGCCGGATTTGATGGATCGTACCAGTGATTAATTTAGAATTATTCTTTTAGATCTAACCTACGGACGGAGTGTCGGAAATGGAAACTATAACGATGAGATTATTAATCACAACAAATCGCCTAGCAGTGTTAACGTTGAGTTTAGTTGTTAGTCAGTGGCTACTGATGGGGGCCTTGTTTATACCAAATTTTGCACACGCATCGGACCGCACGCAACTAAAGGCATTTCCACCCGCAGAAGAAACGATGCTGCGCTATGTTATATTTCTAGAACATAAGGAACGATTAGAAGAAGACGCCTTTAAAGTTGAGCTCGTTGCCGGCAAGACTCTATTGACTGATGGCGTCAATCAGGTGCGCATGGGATTGTCTATATCGGCGAAACCACTCAAGGGTTGGGGGTACACCTTTTACGAAGTTACCGGTACGGATGCGATCATGAGTACCTTGATGGCTGCTCCCGAGGGTGCTGAAAAAGTTGAGGAATTTGTGGCTGGAGCGCCTCTGATAATTAGATACAATAGCCGGCTGCCTATCGTTGTCTATGCGCCTGAAGGCGTTTTGATACGCTATCGGGTCTGGAAGGCGGGCGAGGTCTTTTTGGATGCAGTTAAGGAGTGAAATGACTAATAATAGCATTTTACTTTTTTTATAATTGACTCAAGATCTAGTCGTGAATACGATTTATGCTATCAGTGATGCATCTAAACGGGCTAAATATTAATATACAATGGCGTGTCTGCGGTGAAAATTTGTTGTAGAATGAAAGCGATTTTTGTATAGAATTCGTTTGATCCAAATTGTGGGAATTTTAAGCATGATATTAAAAAACTTCGTCTCCAGTGTTTTCCTCTTATTGTTAATCGTTGGCTGTACTTCTATTGCTGAAAAATACGAAGAACTCTATGGTCCCACTTCCCAACAAAATCGAGTCTTGACGCTCGAAGAGGTCAACAGCAAGAAATTTATTTCCTATAATAAAGAGGTAGACCCTATTCTTGTACAACGCTGTGTCGTGTGTCATAGCTGTTACGACGCACCTTGCCAATTAAAACTTTCCACCATTGAGGGTATAGATAGAGGGGGCAGTACAGCCCCAGTCTATAATGGAGCCCGATTTTTTAGCCAAGTACCCAGCCGACTCGGCATCGATGCAAAGAGTGCCAGCGAGTGGCGTGTAAGAGGTTTTGAACCCATATTAAATGAAAGACGACAAAACGAACAAATCAATTTGGATAACTCGCTACTTTATAAAATGCTGACACTGAAACGGCGTAATCCCTTACCAATGGAGGGTCGACTGTCTGGAAAATATGATGTCGGTACCAAATTACGGGAAGAACAGGAATTTTTGCATGCTGAAGTATGTCCGACGATAGATAGCTTTCCTGAATTTGCGGAAGAACATCCTGAGTGGGGTATGCCATATGCCTTCCCTGGCCTGAGCCGTAGAGAGTTTAAGGCCATCGAGACCTGGATAGAGCAAGGGGCTAATGTCGAACCTAGAGCTAAGCACGCAAAGAGTTTGCAGCGACAAGTGACACTCTGGGAAACTTTTTTAAACGGTGCAAGCAACAAGCAAAAATTGATGTCGCGCTATTTGTATGAACATCTGTTTCTTGGCCATATCTACTTCGAAGGGAGTCCCAAAAAAACTTTTTTTACATTAGTTCGCTCAACGACACCTCCGGGTAAACCAATACAAATTATTCCGTCGACACGGCCCTACGATGACCCAGGCGCGAAAGCCTTTTATTATCGCTTGCAATATTTTAATGGTGTCGTTGTGGACAAGACGCATCTTCCGTATTCGTTTAGTAAAAAACGAATGGCACGATACAAGGAGTTATTTTTAGACGCGCCGTATCCAGTGGCTGAATTACCGTCCTACGAAACCGTTTCTTCGGCGAACCCATTTAAGACCTTCGTCGCAATACCCTCTAAAAATCGTTACAAATTTTTATTGGACGATGCGCAATTTTTTGTGGGGGGCTTTATTAAAGGGCCGGTATGCCGGGGCTCGATCGCCTTAGGTGTTATTGACGATCATTTCTGGGTGACCTTTTTGGATCCCGAAAAGAGCTTTCTTAGTCAAGACTCCGAGTTTTTAGCCAAGATAAGTGATGACCTTCGCTTACCGTCGGAACAAGAGAACGATGCAAGTCTGCTGTCGGTATGGAAAACGTATAGCAAAGTATTTAAACGATATCTGGCTACTAAAGCCAATTACATGCACGAAAAATATTCCGATGGAGTAAAAGTGAATCTCGATAGTATCTGGGATGGCGGTGGCGTAAATGAAAATGCTGCACTGACCGTTTATCGACACTTTGATAGTGCGACCGTCCTTAAAGGCTTTGTGGGAGAGATCCCAAAGACGGGTTGGGTCATGGATTATCCGATATTCGAGCGTGTACATTATCTACTGGTGGCCGGATTTAATGTCTATGGCACCGTGGGGCATCAGTTGTCGACACGTCTATATTTTGATTTCCTGCGTTTTGAATCTGAATTGCAATTTTTGATATTCTTGCCATTGGATAAACGTCTAGATATTCTTAGTTATTGGTATCGAGGGACGAATGTTCCGAAAGATACTTTCAATTTCTTCACCAAGCTAAAATTAGGTAATGTCATTGAGCCCGATATTAAATATACATCAAACGATGTCAAGACCGAATTTTTTGGGAAATTGAACAGGCATTTAGCGGGTGCACAGAAGCAAGTCGACTATATCAATCTTTGCAGTAAACTACCCAAAATTTGCAAAGAATTAGGTCTGGATGCCAAGGCTAGTAAAGCTCAAAAGGCATTACGCAGGCTCAGCGATATTAGTGGTGAAATTACCGATGCGTTTCCCGATACGGCCTTTCTACGAATTAAGGTCGATGGCACGGTGAAAAATGATTTGGTCTATACTATTGTGCGAAATAAGAGTTATTACAATGTAAATTCCCTGGTGGTAAGCACTGATATGCATATCAAAGCAGAAGATACGATCGATATTGTCGAAGGCCTAGTAGGCGCCTATCCCAATTTTTTCTTTGAGATAGACTATGCCAAATTAGACGATTTTATTGAGCAATACAAGGGAATCGATAGCTACCCTAAATATCACGCCTTGGTAGATGTCTACGGTATAAGGCGCACTAATCCACGCTTTTGGGAAGTATCAGACTGGTTTTATAAAAAACATCTGCATGATAGTCCACTAACGGCTGGATTATTTGATTTGAATCGTTATAAAAATCGATAACACTTTCAAGTGCTGATGCCTAACCAGAAATTTTTTACAGAATCACATGATTGAACCTATCTATAGGAAAATTTTGCCAATCATAGTCTGGGGAGTGGGGCTAGTATGTGCAAGCTCACTATCTGCCGCAGAGCCTCCAAGTGCAGCTATTTCCGATAAATCATTGTCCATTACATCGACTCCAGCTACATTACCCACCACTGATACATC
>JBGMRO010000031.1:6356-14479 GCA_048061555.1 Thiohalomonadales bacterium
ATAAATCATTGTCCATTACATCGACTCCAGCTACATTACCCACCACTGATACATCTACCATCGTCAGCGAGCCAATTTCGGCCGCAGAGGCGCAGCAGAATATTCGCCCAGAGGCCACTGAGGGCTCATGGGCGGATTTTCTTCCGCCTCGTGACGATAAATATGATTGGTTGCAATTGAGTTCGAATGAGTGGATCAAGGGAGAGTTTATCGCTCTATATAACTATGTTGTTGAATTCGATAGCGATGACCTAAATATATTAAAAATAGACTGGGAGGATGTTAAAAAAATTTACAGTGCAGGAATAATGAGCATTAAAATTGAACCGCACATAGAAGAAAATGGTGTTCTCAACTTATATGGCGAGCTAACTCTAGATGGTGACAAGATTATTGTTTCGGCGAACGGGGACCAGTATTCATTTGATCGCGAACAGATCGTATCCATCGTGAATGGCGCAGATAAAGAAATAGATTATTGGCGGGCCAAGGCCAGTTTTGGAGGAAATGTAAAAAGTGGTAACGCAGAGACTGTCGATATGAATTTGACGGTCAACGCCAAACGACAGAACGCCGAATCTCGATTTACCTTAGAATATACTGATAATTATAGTCGTGCAGAGGGGGTTGACACCTCCAACAATCGTCGCTTAAACACAAAATTTGATAAGTTTTACAATACAAGGTTATTCTGGCGAGTTGTTAACGCGGAATATGTACGCGACATCTTTAAGAATATTGACCGGCAGCTATCACTCGCCACCGAGTTCGGGTATCAGATAATGCGCGCTCCAAAAAAGGAGTGGGAAATTTCCGGGGGGTTAGGGGTGATATACAAGCGATTTGTTTCTGTAGGAGTCGATGAAGAAATAGACAATATTTCGCCTTCGGTAGGAATGAATACAATATTTGACCTTGAGATATCGTCACGGCTCGATTTTCTTATCAATTTTCGATTTGAAATTGTCGATAAAAATTCTGGCAGCTTTACCCATTATCTGAAATCTACCCTATCATCAGAATTGAACCGTGACCTGGATTTTGATGTGTCCTTCGTATGGGACCGTGTGCAGGAACCGCAAGCCGATGCAGAGGGAGTCACGCCTGAACAGAACGATTATCAGATGATAGTCGCTATTACTTATGAACTATGAACTATGAACTATGACCTTTGTCCACCTCCTGGGCGTTAATCCCCATCCTGATATTCTCGTACCATACTCGATCTGAATCCGGTATGCTTACTGCCAATTTTCGGGCAGTGGTGGATTGTACGGTAAATGTTCAGCTATTTTAAAAATATGAGCGCGTTCATGCGCGTGGTATGGGCGCTGGTATTGGGCATATTAACCGGGGTCTTCCTGGGTGAACCGGCGGGTAACCTAAGCATTATCGGCAAAGCCTATGTCGGTCTACTGCAGATGACCGTATTACCTTATGTGCTGGTCTCTATTATAGGTGGGTTAGGCAGGCTAGATGCGGATATGGCCAAGAATATCGGCATTAAGGCGGTCTTTGTCATTGTGCTGGTGTGGCTGGCTACCATGGCGACACTACTTTTATTGCCATTGGCCTATCCAGATTGGGAAGCCGCCGGGTTTTTTAGTACGAGTCTGACGGCGGAAGCACAATCATTTGATTTTTTGCGTCTCTATATTCCATCCAACGTCTTTTATTCGATGTCGAATACTATCGTACCCGCGGTAGTGCTATTTTCATTGTTGTTGGGTATTGCGCTGATTCAGGTCCGTAACAAGGATGTATTGATCAGTTTAGCGACGAATATTGGTGATGGTCTTATGGTGGTCGCATCCTTCGTCGCAAAATCTGCGCCGCTAGGTATTTTTGCCATAGCAGCTTCTGCAGCAGGAACCTTACAGCCCGAAGAGCTAGGTCGTTTGCAAATATTTTTGTGGGTGTATTTACTGGGCTGGCTGGCATTGACGTTCTTGTTATTGCCATTATTAATCGAACGTGCGACCCCGTTTTCGTATCGCGAAGTCATGAGTATGGCCGGCGAAGCGATGCTAACTGCATTAGCGACCGGTACGGTGCTAGTGGTATTACCGATGATTATTGAACGCTGTAAAGAGCTGCTGAAAAGACATAATATGGAAACGGAAGCGACCTTGTCGGCCGTGGATGTATTGGTGCCGACGGCATACAGTTTTCCGAGTGCGGGTACCTTGCTCGGTTTGGGTTTCGTGCTATTTTCAGGGTGGTATGTGGGTTCACCCTTGGGGCTCGATCAGTATGCATCCTACGTCATTATGGGCATTTTTTCGGCGTTTGGTAGCATGGCGGTGGCCATCCCATTCATGCTTGATTATTTTAATTTGCCTGCTGATCAATTTCAGCTCTACCTTCTGGGCAGCGTGGTCACGGCACGTTTTGCCACCGCGCTGGCGGCGTTACATGCATTCGTGATCACCTTGTTGGTCGCGGCGGCGGTTTTGAAACGTTTGCGCAAGAAACGTATGCTGAGTGTCATCGGTGTGCACTTGGCGGTGACGGCAGGGGTGATGATTGCAGCGGGATTTACTTTTAAGTCTATGATCCCATTTCAATACGAAGGCGGTAGAACGTTTGAAAAAATGCATCTAGTTGCGGATGTAGTCGCTATGACATCTGATAAGGATCCGGCTCCCCTATCAAACGATGATCAACAACGGGCCCGACTGGATGTAATTCGTGATCGTGGTTCCCTACGAATCGGTTATTCTGTCGATAGTTTACCGTTTGTGTTCCGCAATGATAAGGGGCAATTGGTTGGCTTTGATATGGAGATGATGAATGCCCTAGCAGTGGATTTGGGTGTACAGATTGAAACCATAAAAGTTAAGGACGATAGCGACTTGACGTTATGGTTGAAAGAAGGACGACTCGATATAGTAATTGGAGGCAGGGTGATTACACCGGAAAGCGCCATCGAGTTTTTATATTCCGATGCCTATACCTACCATACCGCTGGATTTGTAGTATTTGATGCCATTCGCGACAATTTTTCGAGCCTGAAAAAGGTCCGTCAAATGCAGGATCTCAAGTTATATGTACCCGATGTGCCGTATTATGTGTCGGCCATCAAAAAACTATTACCGGATACGAGCTATGAAGTACTTAGCAGCCCCAGAAAATTTTTTAAGGGAAAGCATGAAGAAAAGAGCGCGTTTGTATATTCTGCCGAGGTAGGCTCGGCCTGGACGCTATTATACCCCGAGTATTCTGTCGTGGTGCCGCAAGGGCTTAGTATTAAGGCGCCGGTCGGTTTTATCATGCCGAAGGGACAAATGGACTTTATGAGCTACATGAATACTTGGTTAAAGCTTAAAACATTCAACGGATTTCAGAAAATGGTATATGATTACTGGATTTTAGGTAAGAACCTTAATAAACAAAACCCTCGGTGGTCTGTTGCGCATGACGTTTTTGGTTGGAATATATGATCCTAAAATTGCCGTATGTTCGGATCGGTAGTCCAGTGGTGAGATTTATAGAGTAGGAGTAAGGGCATTATGATTAAGTATATTGCCGGGTTGGCGGGCGCAACCGCGGGTTTTTTGGTATTGAAATTCGTGAGCTGGTTTAGCGGAATAGTGTTCGAGTTCGTTATATTTATAGCGGTGTACATTTTTGTCACTATTTCCGTGGAACTTACCCTCAAACGGTACGGACAAAAAAAGTAGTGTTATTTCGTCTTCGTTTTGCTGCATTATAGGGCATTGTGGGTAAAATATTGCCCACAATGCCTATCTAGTCGTTATTTATTACTTAACCATATCCCAAAATCCCGTTTCTTTTAGCGCAGTCGTACACTCTTTCTTGATCTTAGACTCATTCTTCCGTAGGCACTTTATGATACGCCCTTCGCCGGGTTGAATATTTAGGCAGTGTTTGTCGGCGTCGGCCTCACAGGCGCTAATGGAATAGTCAAGCGCTGCTTTGCCTATCTGCAAGGCCATAGCGGCTTCGGTGATGCCAAGTTTACATTGTTCTGATAACATGTCTTCATAGGCCATCATGCACAAAAATGCCTTCTCACTTTTTGGGTCTAGGCCTTTGCAATATTTTTTCGCGTCTTCGTCACAGCCTTTAATATCTGCGGTAATAGTCATTGTGCCTTTGGAGAGTTTTTCTTGTAGCGTTTTACCTTCTGACCAAGCGAGTTCAGGCGCCAATATCGATATAAAAAAAAGTGATAATACTATTGTTTTGTTCACAGTTAACCCCTTTGTGTGAATTGCATACAAAATTACATTGTTTAGGCTTCGAGTCACGTAGTTTAACAAGCGATCAAATATACCGAAATGCCCTGCCATAGATATAAGGCGTTTTATAATCAGTAGAATTTTGTTTACTGCCGAGTTTCTATTACTATCTAGCTTGTTTCATAAATAAATATCAAAAATTCTAATTGCTACACTCAGCGGCCTATTTAAACTAGCCGCTGACATATAGCATAATAATCCGTTTTGGTCGAGATATATAGACAACATTGAAATACAGGCAGCCAACAATTGTACATTCTTGCAGGGTCGCAACGATGCGATTTAATGTGCATGTCATGGGTCGAAATCTTAGTGTATCACTACTGATTTTGGCCACTGTATTTATGAGTCCTGCGACAGTCGCTGTAAATTTGATTACGGGTACCATTGTTCGAGATGCAGATACACCCTACGAGGAACCCTTTCCTTTCTTAATACCGTACGTGATAACTACCGAGACATTGGGTGTAGCTGTTGGCGTTCTTGGCGGTATTAGTGGTAAACCACAAGAACAGAACAGCTTATTTGTTACCGGATTAGTGAATGCGGACGGCGCCAGGGCAACCTATTTATTCTTCAACGACTATCAATTATCGGCGATCGATAAACGCTTGTTTATAGATGCTAGTTATGGAATCGGAGACTTTCCAAAGTTACGCGGGTATTTCGATGTGGGTTCGCCACGTATGCCACCCGCGGGCAGTAATGAGTCCGCTAGTGACGCCTATATAGAATCCAGCGGAAACGCGGGTTGGTTGGAAGTCGACCTCAGGTATGTGCTAGCGGCCGGTAGCGCAAAACAAAATCCGATTAATGTCTATACCCTCAACCGTGGTCTATTGACCGGTGGGGCTAGTGGTGGGGAGAGTTGGAACCCCGCGCGAAGTGGCCGCACTTACCTGGGCGCGAAGTTTTTTTATCACGCACGATCATACGACTATAATGATCAGATCCATCTGGCTACCTCGGGGATACGATTGGCATTCAATTATAACAATACCGATTTTCCGATAAATCCAGAGAAAGGCAGTTGGCTAAACGTGGCGATCGATCGTGACCCAGGAACCGATGGGAATGATGCTTGGACGACGATAAATGCACGTTATAGTAAGTATATTCCATTGTCTATGGGCGATAATATAGAGCAAAGTGTGCTTGCTTTACATTTTTGGACGGCCGATACGCTGACAGAGGTTACCGCACCTCCCAATTTCGGTATTACCCTGGGTGGCCTTTACCTGCTACGTGGGTATCCCTCTGAACGATTCTATGACCGTTCTGCGATCTATTATTCCACTGAGTTGCGTTTAATACCGAAGTCAGATTGGTTACGTAAAATCGATTGGCTAAGTTTTTTGAGCCTAGAGTGGTGGGAATTTGTGGCCTTTTATGAAATAGGACGTGTTGCACCCGATTGGGATGTCAATACCCTGCATACTGATATGAAAAGCGATGTGGGTTTGGGGATACGGATCTTGATGAAGAGAACCATCGGTCGTATGGATATCTCTTATTCCGAAGAAGATACCCGTCTATGGCTGATGTTGGGTCACCCATTTTAATGGTCATTCTTCTTTTTCCCACAGGCCGTCCGAATTCTTGCAAAGCGTATTTTTTTTATCGGTAATCACTTTATCTCTTTTTCTCGATTTTGCATGCAGGGTCTTACACGGGTATTTTCCTGAGGTGTCTATCGCTATTAATGTCAACGTCGTGTGTATTTTCCCGTCCGTACTGGTAATTTCCATTTTTGTATTCACTTTCTCGCTCTCGAGAAGATCCATGCCGGCCTTATAGGTGGCGCTTAAGTCTTCCTCTGTATACTCCTTTTTGTCTGTGTTACTAAATCCATAAACGGAACTGCCGATGTCGCCCACAATGGCAAATGGGGCGCGAAAAATGCCACTAAAAAATCCAGATACCGCACCCTGGGACGCCTCCTTGCCAGCATTACGTGCATTACTCACCAGCTTGTTGCCTTTATCAAGCAAGCTAGGCAGAGCTTCGCGTGTTGCCTTGACCTCCGCCAGTATGGGCGGAACTTGTTGCCGAGTCTGTTCTACTTCCTGGAGAATAGTGGGGACGATTACGCGGATTTGTTCTACCTCCTGGAGAACAGTGGGGACGATTAAGCGGATTTGTTCTACCTCTTTAAGCATTGCCGGTATTTCTTTACGTAACTCTGCGACTTCCGTGAGTATGGGAGGCACCAGTTCACGGGTTTGTTTGACTTCCTCCAATATATTTGGAATTTGCTTATTGATGTCTTCGATTTGTCCTATGATCGGTTCAATTTTCTGTGCGGTGACATCAATTTGTTGCAGTAATTCTGGTAAGCTAGTGCGGACGCGGCTGGCCTCTAGGGTAAAATAAGCCACAGACGCCGCCAGCGCGAATAGGCTCAAACCGAGCAACAACCGTGAAACATTCGCTAAATCTTTCATGTCAACTTGCCTAGCTTTGTTATTCTATTTATTGGGGTTTTGTTGTTTACGAAATACGGATAATTCATGCAGCAACCATTGTGAGCTGGGAATCGTTTTACCATTACAACGTGCCATATATTTTTTTCCAGAGAAGCCGCTCTTGGTTGCTGCGTATTTTATGAAGTCTTCTGCGGAGTTGACTTTATTTCTATAATAGTCATATTTTCGTTCGATATGTTCTCTTGCTTTCTGTGATTTATGCTCTTCACCATTGCGGATAAATATGCAGTTTGATTGGCTAATAAAACGCAGTAGGTATTGAATTTCTGAATCTGTACGATTTATTTCCGCATGCGTGGGCATTGCAGCAGGCAAGCTGAGTAGCACGACTAACATTATAGACTGAATAATTCTTAACATGATTTTTTTCAATAGGCCTCTGTACCTAGCGAAAAATTTATAGCATGAAAATTGGCAACTAACAAGTGATTCTTGCTGCTCGATAATTGAAATCTACTCATTAATATGATCTTTGATTTATTAATTAAAGGCTCTGGCGCAAGCAATCCGCAGCTATAGTCTAGTTTTACTCTTGCACTAGATTTCTAAGTGGCAATAAGGCTTTGTTGTGGCGTACGTAGTCAGGTGCTGACCAATTGGGTAGGTCGGTCATCATAAATCCTAGGCTTGCATCACGATGTAGTGCGCCGTGGGTCCATCTCAATCTGCCGATGGTCGGTATCGCGATGTATTCGGTTTTGAGTGCACCAAACATATAACCGGCACTAACCGAGCAAGTGATCGATGTGGGGTTGCTGGCGATGTCGAGGCTGTGGGCCAATCGATAGAGGGCATCGGGATAATAATGGTCTTTGCTGTAATTAAACCACATATCATCCGAAAACCAGTTTTCATCGCCTTTAGCGGTGGCAATACGCATGGCGTCCACCAAAGATTGGTAATTGAGTGGGTCGCCACTCTTTTTTTCATAAGACCAAAAGAGCCCTTGTTCATTTTCGCGTCTTTTAATAAGCGCGTTGCCGCGAAGGCTATGTATATTCCAACCATTGCTGGCTTTTGTCATACAGATATCAACCCCGGTAACTGAAGTCAACGAGGCGGCGGTTTTTTGTTCATCCCCGGGCCATGTGTATGCGACAAAACTAGTAAGTAGCCCAAAAGAGATTATTGCGGTATCGGTTTTGTCGTGTAACTCTTCAGTGACATGAAATCCGGCCTGTGTGAGTGTTGACTCGACTGCGGGCCAAATGTTGATGAGTGGTTTACCGCCTGCCATACCGTGATCAGAAATCAATAGGGTGTAGAACGGGTTCTCGGGGTGGGCCTGTTTGAATGCCGCTAAATAGGTGTCCAGTTTTTGTAAAAATTCTGCGAATGCCGACGGTCCCTGAATATGTCCGACACCATCGGT
>JBGMRO010000032.1:0-14400 GCA_048061555.1 Thiohalomonadales bacterium
CCTAATATTTGAAGTAACTAATGGAAAATCAAAGATTATTTTTATTTATCGCGTTATCGATTGTGGTCATGCTTTTGTTTAATGCCTGGCAAGATCAATACGGACCAAAACCTCTACCTCAGCTAGTGCAACAGCCTACAGGCATTGCAAATAGCGATACCGAAAATTCAGTAGGCAGATCTAATTCTGATATTCCAAGCAGTTCGACCCCGATAGGCAATGCCGTGGATAACATTCCAAAGCAAGCTCGGTCAGAACAGCCGCTACTTCAACCACTGCCTGAAACCACGGATTCAAGCGCTGCTAATAAGGCTCAGGACAGTGAATTAAGCACCAAAAATTCTACAGAAAACGATAAGCGTATTCGAGTACGGACCGATTTACTCGATATCGAATTGAGCAGCAAAGGTGGTGATATACAACGTGCCGCGCTCTTGGATTATCCCTATGAGGCTGCTGAACCTGATGTCAAGGTACAGTTATTCGATGATAAATTACCGAATTTAATGATCGCCCAAGGTGGTGTGTTAGCAAAAAAAGGATTCTCACCTTCGATCAATCACCACACTTATTATGATATCGGACAAACTGAGTATCAGTTAGCACCGGGTGCAGATAGCGTCGATGTAGTTTTTACATACGAAGATCCCACCGGATTCACGGTTATCAAGACCTTGACCTTCAAGCGAAATAGCTACGTGATTGATGTCAATTATCAATTACAAAATAATACGGGTAAAGAATGGACCGGCAGTATGTATCGACAGATTCAGCGTACCAAACCCGATGAATCCAATCAGTCCAAATTTATTTATACCTTTACCGGTAGCGTGGTATCTACCCCAGAGAATAAATACGAAAAAATCACCTTGGATGATATGGCGGAATGGAAATCCGAGCAAGGATTTACTAAGGGTGGCTGGATAGCGATGTCACAACATTATTTCCTTGGTGTTGTTATTCCAGACGCGCTGGAATTCAATCGATTTTATAGTAAGGTCATCAACGAGAGTCGCTATATTATCGGTGCGCAGACCAGCGAATTTAGCCTTGCTAATCGCGAGAGTAAGAATATAAGTTCTCGATATTTTATAGGGCCTAAAGAGCAGAGCCGCCTAGGCGAGGTCGCCCCTAATTTGGATTTAGCGATCGATTTTGGCGTGCTAACCATTATCGCACACCCTCTATTTTGGCTTTTGAATAAATTCCACGAGATCTTAGGCAATTGGGGTTTCGCCATTATTCTGGTTACCCTGTGCGTAAAATTGGTATTTTTTAAGTTATCAGAGGCCGCCTACCGTTCGATGGCCAATATGCGTCGCTTTCAGCCCAGGATCCAGCAATTACGCGAGCGCTATATCAACGATAAGCAGCGCATGAGTCAGGCCATGATGGAGCTGTATAAAAAAGAGAAAATTAATCCGTTAGGCGGCTGTCTGCCGATGTTAGTACAAATTCCCGTATTTATATCTTTGTATTGGGTCTTATTAGAGAGTGTTGAACTACGTCAGGCGGATTTTATCTGGTGGCTGAATGATTTGTCGGCCAAAGACCCCTTCTATGTCCTGCCTGTACTCATGGGAGCCAGTATGCTGATTCAACAACGATTGAATCCAGCGCCAATGGATCCCATGCAGCAAAAAATTATGCAATTGTTACCGATCGTATTCACACTATTTTTTGCCTTCTTTCCGTCTGGTTTAGTGCTTTATTGGGTGGTTAATAATGTATTGTCGATTTCTCAGCAGTGGTACATTACACGTAAAATAGAGTTGGCCCATGCAACACCCGCCTCAACTAAGAGTGATGCAAAAAAAGATTGATCGCCTAGGTACGAACAAAAAAATACCGCTGGATGGCATGGCGGTGTTTTTGATTGACGCAGCTTGAGTTTGGGTGGCGGTGGTGGAAACAGAAACCATTGTTGCTAGAGCGACGCCAGCGGGTCGCGGTGGTGTGGGTATTATTCGTGTATCCGGTCCGTTGGTGGTAGAAATTACGCAGCAACTGGTGTCTAGGCGCCTCAAACCGCGTATTGCCGAGTATTTATCTTTCGCTTACGCCGGACAGCTTATCGATAATGGAATAGCATTGTATTTTCCTAGGCCGAACTCCTTTACAGGCGAGGACGTATTGGAATTACAGGGGCACGGTGGTCCTGTGGTGCTCGACATGTTAGTGGCTGCGGTGCTTGCTTGTGGCGCTAGATTGGCCAGACCTGGTGAATTCTCCGAACGCGCATTTCTCAATAATAAGTTGGATCTGGCTCAGGCTGAAGCGGTCGCTGATTTGATCGACTCTGCCTCAGAGCAAGCGGCGAGGGCCGCGGTACGTACACTACAGGGGGAGTTTTCTAACAAAATCAATAGTATACTCAAGGAGCTCATTGCTCTGCGTACCTATGTTGAAGCGGCTATAGATTTTCCAGAAGAAGAAATTGACTTTTTGGCCGATGAAAAAATACTTCAACAGATTGATAATATCCAAAACACCGTGTCGCAGACATTGTCTGCGGCACAGCAGGGAATGTTGTTGACCGAGGGCATGGTTATTGTTATTGCTGGCCGACCAAATGTCGGTAAATCTAGCTTAATCAATTGTTTATCAGGTGAAGACAAGGCCATAGTTACCCCTGTCGCCGGTACTACCCGTGACGTAATCCGGGTTGACATAAGCTTAAACGGGATTTGTTTGCATATCATCGATACGGCAGGGCTACGCGAGAGCGACGACCCGGTTGAACAGGAAGGGATAAAACGAGCCTGGAAGGAGATTGAAAATGCCGACCATATCTTATATTTAATTGATGCTCAATTGGGCATACAAGACAGCGATGAGGCTATACTTGACGATTTAAACAAGACTAAACAGACTGTACAGCTGGTGTATAACAAAGTAGATCTGTGTGCAAAGAACAACAAATCGAAATATAGCGATTTTTCACGCCAAGCACTACAGATATCAGTAAAAACAGGGGTTGGAATCGAGCAGTTAAAGGCTTTATTATTAAGTAATGCGGGTCAGCAAAATTCAGCAGAAGGTCAGTTTACCGCTAGGCGCAGACATGTGGATGCACTACATCGTGCGCTTGAAAGTATAAGCTTAGGTAAGAAGCAATTATTAAACCTCGCCGCTGGAGAATTACTCGCGGAGGAACTGCGATGTGCCCAGATGGCACTTGCAGAGATTACCGGTGAATTTAGCAGCGACGATTTATTAGGAGAGATCTTTTCGAGTTTTTGCATCGGCAAATAAGGGGTGCAATACTCCCTCAGATATCGCTACCCGAAGATTTAAGATTAGATCGATAATTAACGTGTACCCAAAAAGCGACACGACAATAACCTCTAAGAAACAATTTGTCGACCGAGCAGCGCACAACGTGCCATTCAAGTTAATTCAATCGGCACTTTTCCTACTCTTGTCTTTATTTTGTCAATCATTATTCGCGGCAAATATAGATTGGCGTTATTGTGGACCTTCCCAATTTAAAATAGTCAAGAATCCAGTAACACCATTGTTGGAATTTAGTGGCGAAATTACCATAGAGGCGGACAATATAACCGCAACGGATAGAGAAACATTGGATCTTTTTGGAGCGGTAAAATTTAAGAACGCAGCGGGTACGGTTGATGCCGAAGAGGCGAGATACCAGGTCAGTTTGCAGAAACTCACAACAAAAAAGGGAATTCGTTTCGAGACAGATTACTTGATTACCATCGGTGATAATGCCGATTTAGATTTAGCGCAGCGAAAGGGAACTATCGACAATACCCAATTTTGGTTACCACGATCACACATGCGTGGTACCGCTGAGCGACTTACCATGGTTGACAAAAAAACAACACGCTTGGATAAAGCTTTTTTTACTAGCTGTCTAGAGGGTGTTAACGACTGGGAACTGCGCAGCAGTGAGTTAACCTTGAATAAAGAAAAAAACGAGGGTGTCGCGAAACATGCCAGACTGTGGTTTAAAAATGTGCCAATATTTTATTTTCCGTATGTCAGTTTTTCATTAGAAGGTCGCAAAACGGGTTTGTTGACCCCCGCGATTGGGAATTCTAATAAAAACGGTCGGCATATCACTTTACCTTATTATATCAATATTGCGCCGAATTTAGACGCGACAGTAACGCCTGTATTTTACCAAAAACGTGGGGTATTGCTGCGCACCGAGCACCGGTTTTTATTTCCGACCACAAGTGGAATACTAAATTTTGACTATTTGAACGATGATAAAATCGATGGAGATAATCGTAGTAATAAACGTTTCTATGGCGATTTTAAGATACGTAGTTTTCCGGCCAAAGGTTGGCGGACATCGTTAGATTTTCGCACCGTATCCGACGATTCCTATTTAAGTGATTTCGGAGATAGTTATCTTCAGGCAAACGAAAGCTATCTTGAAAGAAAAGTTGATCTAGCCTATCTAGGAGAGCAATGGGAATTTATAGCGGCTATGCAGGGGTACCAGACCACTGGCAGCGAAATAAAGCCTTTTGAATTGCCATATCAGCAATTACCCAAATTAAATATTAATTTTCGCGAGAAAATTGCGGGTCCAGGTATACATTACAAATTAGATATGGGCTTAGTAAGCTACGAACGCGAGGCAGGTGTCATTGGACGGCGGATAGACATAGCGCCGAGAATAAGTAGACCGTTTGAAAAATCGGGTGGCTATATAAAACCCGCCTTAACACTACGTTACACAAAATATAGTTTGGATCGGGTAGGAAAAACCTATAATTTGGATACGGATACATTCGAAGATATCGATGCACAACCCGATCGTAGTATTCCGCAATGGAGTCTAGATAGCGGTCTATTTTTGGAAAAAGATGTGCAAATAGGTGGAGAGAGACATATCACCACCCTGGAACCCAGGATATATTATTTGTATGTTCCTTTCCGTGACCAGCAAGATATGATCGTTGAACAGGTTGGCCAAGATTTGTATAAAGAAACAACGTTCGATGCCGGGCAGCCTCAATTGACCTATTCACAATTATTTCGGGAAAATCGATTTAACGGCATCGATAAGATCGGTGATGCTAATCAGATTACACTCGCCCTTTCGAGTAAACTTATCACCAATAAGGGTCTGGAAAGACTGCGTGTGAGTGTGGGACAGATACGATATTTGCAGGATAGGCGAGTCAGTTTGCCTAGTGGTGATACTTTTGGCCCCACTAAAGTAGGTAGTGGTCCAAAACTAGATACCGATGTGCAGTCGGATTTAGTCGTGGAATTGAGTAGTCGGTGGAACAGACGTATCGATGCTCAGGCCGTATATGTGTGGGGAGCCGCTGATAGTCTTACGCAAAGCTCTCACTATCGGTTTCGTTATCGACACGATAAAAATACGATGTTTAATATCAATTATCGATACGAAACAGGTGTCGAAGAGCAAGCAGACACAACGATTTTGGGGAAGATACACGCACAATGGAAGGGGCTTGCACACTTTCGTTATTCGTTACGCAATAATCAACGACTAGAGACATTTATTGGCGTCGAGTATGAGAGCTGTTGTTGGGCATTTCGGTTTTTGCAGCGTGAGTACCTGACAGAAGATGGCATAACACGTAATAATAGTACATGGTTGCAATTGGAACTTAAGGGATTAACGAAAGTAGGTAATAAATTGCGAAGCGTATTTAGAAACGGTACCTTGAGCAATTCCTACTAAAACTACGTATATTATAAATACAGCTTATGCGCATTTACCTAACTAACTATAAAACATGCTGGAAAATTTGTATCTATGAAAAAATTCTTTATTAATGGTTGCTTAAGCCTAATTTTAGGCGCTAGCTATAATGTAAACGTTCATGCCGAACCCCTTGATAATATCGTTGCGGTAGTCAATGACGGCGTCATTACCCGCTTAGAGTTAGAAACCGAGTTGGTTAAGATCAGGCGGAATATCCAACAACAAAATGGTCGTGTACCCAGTGAAGACCGGTTGCGAAAACAGGTATTAGATCGTATGGTACTGCTGCAAATTCAACTACAGCGAGCGGAGAGTCGCCGTATTAGAGTGGATGATGAATCGATAAATCGTGCAATTAATAATATTGCGCAGCAAAATAATTTGGAATTACCACAACTACGCGAAGCCTTAGAAGCAGATGGTAATACCTATAATGAATTTCGTAATAGTATCCGTGACCAAATGATCGTAGCAAAATTACAGCGACGTGAAGTCGACAATACGATTACGATAACTGAGCAGGAAGTTGAAAACTATTTAAAGACAAGAACCTTGCGCGGTGATTCGAGTATAGAATATAAAATTCAACATATTTTGATTAGTGTGCCTGAAGCCGCTACCTCAGAACAAATACAAAGATCGAAACGGAAAATTGAGGCAGTTCTAGCCAGACTTAAACAGGGAGAAGATTTTGTCGCGTTAGCAATTGCAGAGTCGGATGGACAGCAGGCGCTAAATGGTGGAGATCTCGGTTGGCGCAAAGCGGATGCCATTCCCACGGTATTTGTTGATGCTGTGTTAGGCATGGAAACGGGCGAAATTAGTCCGGTAATACGCAGTCCGAGTGGTTATCACCTCATTAGGGTCAAGGAAACAAGATCGTCCCAGAAAACGCGATTATTGCAAGAGACAAAGGCTCGCCATATATTAATCGCTATCGAGCCGACGTTAGACGAAAATGTGGCGCTGGAGAACATTCAAAAAATTAGGCAGCGCCTAGAAAGCGGCGAAGATTTCGCGACATTGGCTAAGGCACAATCAGATGATAAGGGGTCGGGCGAACAGGGCGGAGACTTAGGTTGGACTCGCCCTGGACAAATGGTGAAACCTTTCGAGCTGGCAATGAATTCTCTAGCGGTAGGGGTAGTGAGTGAACCGATACGTACACAATTTGGTTGGCATTTAATTGAGGTACAGGAAAGACGCGAAGTGGATAATACGGAAAGCTATGAAAAGAATAAGACGCGAGATATCATACGAATGAGAAAGTTGGAGCCTGCGTTAGACAACTGGCGCCGTCGACTTCGGGACGAGGCCTTTGTACAAATAAAATAGACCGTATAGATGAAACCTGTATTGCATCGTCCCAGGAAACGTTTTGGACAGAATTTTTTGCACGATGGTAGCATTGTGCAACAGATAATCGCTGCCATTAACCCTGCCGAGAGTGATCACATCATAGAAATTGGGCCTGGGCTAGGTGTGCTAACTCAAGAACTACTTCCTAGAGTTGCAAGAGTCGATGCAATCGAACTCGATCGCGATATTATCCCAATTCTGGCAAAGAATTGCGCCGATCTTGGTAATTTACAAATTCACAGCGCAGATGCGTTAAACTTTGATTATTGCTCGCTGGGATCAAGTGACAGACCTATGCGGATAATCGGCAACCTACCCTACAATATTAGTACACCTTTATTATTCAAATTGCTCGAACACATGATGTGTATTCAGGATATGTACTTTATGTTACAAAAAGAAGTCGTGGATCGCCTGACTGCAAATACAAATACCTCTAGCTATGGTAGATTGAGTGTGATGACTCAATGTCGTTGTGATATGCAAAATCTAATCGCGGTGTCACCGAGCGCGTTTAATCCACCACCAAAGGTCGAATCTGCCGTCATTTCGATGCGGCCTTATGACATACCACCGGTTCATATAGAAGATATGAAGATTTTTTCGCGTGTCGTAACGTTAGCTTTTGCCATGCGACGCAAGACACTGCGCAATAATTTCAAAGGGTTGATCGACGATAAACAATGGTCAAATCTGAGTCTCGATCCTACGCGACGGGCGGAAACCTTAAGCATTGAAGAATTTTCAAAAATTAGTTCGTCTTTTGATTCTGCAGATCAACTAGCCCGTAAAAACCCTTAACCAACAAATACGTATAACTCTACTTTGCAGGTCGTTCTGGAAAAACGGCTAAGCCAACTATACGTGAAATTTAAGGTCACTCTAAGATGTATTTTGCCAAATTTTTATCTGAATTACTTTTGCCACCAACCAATCTCATTTTGTTGATGGTCTTAGGTTTATTGTTAAAAAATAAATTCCCTCGTGTGGCAGGAGGCTTAGTGATTACCGGCATAGGTGGGCTGTACCTTTTGTCGATGCCACTTTTCACGATGTTACTGGTGGCGCCGTTACAAAATATTACTCCGTTGACTGAGCAACAGATTCAATTGGATAAGAGTGAGGCGATTGTTGTACTAGCTGCGGGTCGACGCATGAATGCTAGGGAATTTGGTGGCAGCGACACGGTTCCTCCCTTGGGGCTAGAAAGATTGCGATATGCGGCGTGGTTAAAACGTCGCACACATTTACCCCTGGTCCTCTCTGGCGGTAAATATAAAAAGGAGTATCTACTCAGCGAAGCACAGTTAATGCGCGATGTATTGCAGAAAGAGTTTCTGGTCGAAGTCAATTTTATGGAGCAAGAATCGCGTAATACCTATGAAAATGCGCTATTTACAGCAAACTTGCTCAAAGATATAGGGGTAACAGAGATTTTTCTGGTTACCCATGCGTGGCACATGAAGCGCGCTGTCGCCGCCTTCGAGCAGCAAGGCATTAGCGTCATACCGGCACCCACCGCTTTTTACGACATCGAGTCTACGTCCATTGGTCCGAATGATTTTTTCCCGCGGGCCAGATCCTTGCTGATGTCGTATTATGCTATGCATGAATATCTGGGTATACTATGGTACAAAGTATTTTATTAGACAGTAAAAAATTACGTCATAATTCTCCCCATCAAATAACACAAACAGTCTTTGCGAACTATTTCTACATCGGCGGTCAACATTGATGGAATTATCTGCGTGCGAGTCACTAACATGCCGCGCTTAATTTCAAAATAGTCTTTAAAGACATTTTCGCCGTCGTTGGTAATAACGTCCAATACTTCCTCATGGTCAGAATTGATCTGTGCGATCGGGGTGCCCAGGGCAAGTTCTGTAAAATTGTATCTATCGAGCTCAGGAAAAAAAACCAAGTCTACCGAGTTTGCGGTATTATCATGTGCGTCTTCAAAACAAAAACTAACCCCCGTCGCGATCGTTATGGTGGCAAAATTTTCATAGAAAACGATCTCGTCTGCGGGATCAACCTGGGTGGGAATATGTTCCAGATGTAGGCAGGTATCTAGATACTCCTGAGCATGCGAAATTCCATGCTGATAACCGACTTGTCCACATTCAATTGTGACCGCAGGACAAATGTCTGCGAAGGCATGCGATTGCACCCCGTCAGGATAGGTGAAATAAATTACAATTTTACTAAATAGGCGGGCGACATGGGCAAAATCATTGTGCAGGCGATTGATACAAGCGTAATGGGGGTTTAGGCCCGTATTATTGTGAATATCGATACTGAGAAATACGTTACGTTTTTGCATAATATCGAAGACTTGTTTGACTAGACGGTGTTCAGGCGTATCGCCGTGATTGCGTAAAGTAGGCCAGACACGGTTATAGTCTGGTTGCCCTGGCAGGCGTCTTTGCTGCACACTAGCGGCGGCGATATTGCCGATAAACAGGGACATCGCACGGGGTAGTTGTCGATTTTTATAATGCGACATCAAACCTCGTACAGCATCCCAGCCCGTGGTTTCATTACCGTGTAACAACACCGATACAAATAGGGCAGGTTGCCTTTCTCCGGCAATGTGAACCAAGGTTGGCCCACTAAGCATCGTATGTAATTCGCTCGCGTCGACGTCTAACAATCCTTCGGGAAATTGTTGCAGCTCGTGTAATGTGATGTCTGGATTCAATGACATCTATAGCTCCGCTCTCATGTCAATTTAAATCTCCCACTCGTGTACCGCAAGGCCGCTATTTTGATTTTCGATATAGACCGCGGTGAGTTTAGTCATGTCTGCGCCATATTTTTCCACAAAGCCCCTTTGCCAGGCGGCGCCGTTCATACCAGTCTGCACCCTTTTTTCGATGATATCCAGGTAGTAACCTATACTGCGTGGCGCCACAGATAGTGCCTGCAAACCCTCTGCGGCTGCCGGTAATAGTTCTCGCAGGACTAAGCTTCGTATCGAATGTTTGATTCCACCCTTCCATATCAGCTGTGTTTGCAACCCCTTTTGCGCAGCACTATAGAAATTGTCGCGAGCAATACTGAAGGGTATTTCGTGTTCGGGTGCGATAGTCGCATGACTGAGTTGGTGGACGAGACCATAAAACATGGCGGCGTTAGCGACACAATCGACGATGGTGGGGCCAGCGGGGATGGCGCGGTGTTCAATACGTAGATGATATTGATCGCCGACGACTCCGATTAAGGGTCGATTCCAGCGCCACAAGGTTCCATTGTGCATACGCAAGTGTTCAAAATATTGCCGACTGGCGGGCCGTTTGCTGGGCAACAAGACGGGATAGTGGAGTAAATTTTCCTGAAAACACTCAAACAGAGATTCATTTGCATAACCGGAACCAAAGGTCACACGTCGCATGGGTCCATGACTACCCGGTTCGTAACCCCCGACTTCGACCGATTGCTCGAACAATGGAATGCGTGTCTCTTGCCATAGGTCTTTACCAAACAGAAACGGAGAATTGGCACTAATTCCCAGCAAAGGTGCTGATGCGATAATGGCCGCATTATAGCTGCGTCTGGAAACCGCCAACGGTATCTGATAGTGAATTTGGAATGACGTCGCGGCAGACTCCAACATTACGTCGTTTTGCTGCATACGCAAGATGTCGGCGCCTTGGATATCCAACCGCAAAGGCCTACCCTCGCGTAATTTTAGGATTTGTTCATTCAATAGACGGTAACGGTGTAGACTCGAAAGATTCTCTGGTGTCAGGTCGCTAGGTCTCACCGTAGGAAGTATACCGATAACGACGAGCTGCATGCCCAATTCTTGTGCGAGTACTTGAGAACGATGCCAGCGCTGATGCATGTCCTGGTGAATTCGCTGTAGGCCGGAACCGGCGAGGTCCTGCGGGGTATAATTGAACTCGATATTGAAATTGGCCAATTCTGGTGTAACGTCTGGGTCTTTGAGTAAGTCGATAAATTCGTGATTTCGGGCGGCAGGACGGAAATCCTGGTCGACCAACCAAGCCTCGAGTTCGAAACCACAGCGCTCGGGCGCTTGTGAAAATCGTTTTTGTTCAAACCATTGCTTGAGTTGTATCGATTCACGTTCCAGCTGTTCTTGGAAGATCCTAAAATCCGTTTCGGTGAAATGAGATTCGGATATTTCTTCACCCATAATCGCTTTGACTCATTGCGTAGCACATAGATAGATTTAGGCATTGAAACTGGGCAAAGTCCAGCCAGCTGATACTATCGATTCCGGCACGGTCACGGTATACTGGCGCCTTTTGAGCGGATCTTAAATGGTTTCTACTTAAATAATTAGCGAATTATGTCGATAAAAGAACAAAAAATTACCACCTTTCAGGGCATGATACTGGCGTTGCAACAGTTTTGGTCCGATCAGGGCTGTATTCTATTACAGCCTTATGACATGGAGGTGGGTGCCGGTACCTTCCACCCGGGTACATTTTTACGGGCGATTGGCCCGGAACCTTGGAGTGCGGCCTATGTGCAACCTTGCCGTCGACCCACCGACGGGCGTTATGGTGAAAACCCCAATCGCTTGCAGCATTTTTATCAATTTCAAGTGGTTATAAAACCGTCGCCGCTGGCGATTCAACAGATGTATCTCGATTCCTTGTTTTATCTCGGTATTGATCCCTTGGTACATGATATCCGTTTCGTCGAGGATAACTGGGAATCACCCACACTCGGTGCGTGGGGTTTGGGTTGGGAAGTCTGGCTTAATGGTATGGAAATAACCCAATTTACCTATTTTCAACAGGTCGGTGGTCTGGAATGCAAACCGGTGACGGGTGAGATCACCTATGGATTAGAACGACTAGCCATGTATCTCCAGAATGTTGAAAGCGTCTTTGACCTGGTCTGGACCGACGGCCCCTTGGGCAAGGTCAGTTATGGTGATGTGTTTCATCAGAATGAAGTCGAAATGTCGGCCTATAATTTTGAGCTTGCCGATGTAGATCAGCTGTTTAAGCAGTTTGATCATGCTGAGGCAGAGAGTATGCGGCTGACCCGCGAAGGCCTACCCTTACCAGGCTATGAATTCATGTTGACGGCGTCGCATACGTTTAACTTACTCGATGCACGCCACGCAATATCGGTGACCGAACGGGCAAGATTTATCGGTCGAGTGCGTGCACTTTCGAAGGCGATCGCCGAGCTTTATTTTGCACGCCGCGAGGAGCTAGGTTTTCCTATGCTTGCTAATACCGATCAAAAAAAGCAGGCTTAAACAAAGGCCACGACGGACTGACCATGCAAGAAAAAGAAGACTTTTTAGTAGAGATCGGCACTGAGGAACTCCCGCCAAAGGCGTTGTTGTCTTTATCGAACGCATTTACGCAACAGGTGTGCGAGGCAATAGACAAAGTGGAGTTGAGCTATGGCGAGGTGCAATCATTTGCAACCCCTCGACGTTTAGCGATTATAATCAAAGACCTAAGTATTGCTCAGGCAGACAAGACGGTGCCGCGCCGCGGACCTGCGATAAAAGCCGCCTATGACGCAGACGGCAAGCCGAGTAAAGCAGCGCTGGGATTTGCCAAGTCTTGTGGACTCAATAGCCTAGAGGAACTTGGGCAGATCGAGACCGACAAGGGCGCATGGTTAGTCTATGACGCCCTTGTCAAGGGTCAGCATGCCAGCAAATTATTACCACAAATTATCCGCACGTCCTTAGATAAACTGCCTATTCCAAAACGCATGCGCTGGGGGGCGAGTGCCGCGCAGTTTGTTAGGCCGGTACACTGGATAGTGATGCTATTGGGTTATGATATTGTCGATACAGAAATTTTTAATTTGACCGCCGGTAGACATACTCGTGGGCACCGATTTCATCGACCCATGGAAATTTCCTTAGAACATCCCAATGATTACCGTGAAGGCTTGGAAAACAACGGTCAAGTCATCGCCGATTTTAGCCAACGGCGTGAAAAAATTCGCCAACAGGTCGAAGAACTCGCTGAATCCACGCATGGACGAGCAGTGATCGACGCAGATCTGTTAGACGAAGTGACCTCGATGGTGGAATGGCCTATTGCTATCCTAGGAAGCTTCGAGCAATCCTTTTTAAAAATCCCCGCTGAGGTCTTGATTACGACGATGCAGACCCACCAAAAATATTTTTATATCGAAGACAGCCAGGGTAAGTTACGGGCCAATTTTATTACGGTCAGTAATATCGATAGCAAGGATATGGAGGTTGTGCGGCGTGGAAACGAACGTGTCGTGATGCCGAGACTTGAGGATGCAGCGTTCTTTTGGAGCCAAGACCGTAGACAAACATTGTCGAATTTCGGCGAACGTCTTAAAAATGTCGTATTTCAGGCCCGACTCGGCTCTATTTACGATAAGGTCAATCGCACCGAAGGATTGGCGCTCAGTATGGCTAATTTGCTGGGCGCCAACCGGGAATATGTAAGCCGAGCGTCTCAGTTGTGCAAATGTGATTTGATGACCGATATGGTGGCGGAGTTCCCGAATCTACAAGGCACCATGGGAAAATATTACGCCCAGTTTAGTCACGAAGCCGATGAAGTGGCGACAGCCATCGAAGAACACTACCAACCTCGTTTTGCGGGGGACGAGATACCGGCGTCGAAGACCGGACAGATACTCGCCATTGCCGACAAACTGGATACACTCTGTGGCATCTTCGTTATCGGCCAGGTGCCCACCGGCGACAAAGACCCCTTCGCGCTACGACGCGCAGCCCTTGGCATAATGCGCATTATGGTCGAAGCAAAGATTGACATCGCCTTGTTACCCTTAATACAGACTAGCGTTACTGCGTATGCCGACCGGGTCGAAATCAAAGACGCGCACAATTGCGTGCAAGATATCTATCAATTTATGTTAGAACGCCTACGAGCCTATTATCTCGAGCAGGACATTAAAGCTGAGGTCTTTGACGCGGTATTGTTGCAGCGCCCAGAACATCCCTACGATTTTCACCGTCGCGTAAAAGCCGTGTCTGCATTTCTTCTTTTACCAGATGCACAGAGCCTTGCAGCGGCCAATAAGCGCATTGTCAATATTATTAAAAAGGCCAATTTTGATGCCGACGCAGTGGCATTAGATGAGAGGCTCTATACAGAAGATGCCGAACGAAATCTTGCACAAGAAATCGAGCAAATGCAGCTCGCTATCCAGGACGCCGTCGAACAAGGTGACTATCAACAGGTATTGAGTCAACTCGCCGAATTACGTCCGACAGTAGACACCTTTTTCGATAACGTCATGGTGATGGCCGACGATCTGGCATTACGTAATAATCGTCTGGCGTTGTTGAACCGATTAAGGAATTTGTTTTT
>JBGMRO010000033.1:0-14168 GCA_048061555.1 Thiohalomonadales bacterium
TGTTTATATCGAGCAAGTTTGGTATTAGTGGTCATGAAAGCTGATCTTCGGTGACGGGTTGATCGTTTGGTCACAATCAGTGTATCACTGGCCCGGCTTTCCAACCTAAAATTAATAACTTATGCTTAACTAGTGCCATTCGAGCCTGCCCCCTTTATTGCTTTATTGTTGCAATAATTATGTATATACGGGGACCATATGAGAGATTGTCTAATCTATCGAATCGAAGCGATGCGAGGGAAAATGCGGCTGCTACATATTATAACTGATGCTAAGCTTAGAATTATTGGATTAAGGACGAAAAACGCAACTGACAATAGGTTGGTACACTTAGATATTGAATTCACCATACGTGAGGGTACACCAATGTTAATGAAGCAACTTGCAACATTCAATATCATCAATAATACCAGACTTAGTTTGGCAGTTCTTACAGTAGCTTTTGTCTGCTTCGTACAAGAGGCCTACGCTCAACAAGTCACAAATATTATTGTCGATACCAATAATGGGCATGTCTCCTGGATGGCCGACGGTGTACCATGGTACACCGTCATCGAAAAAGATCCGTATTTTGGCGACACTATCCCCCTCATCAATATAGACCTAGACACAAGTAACGAGATTGCACAGCCTGATATAGAAAATTGCTATTATCGTGGCACCTTGTCTAATGCCGACTGGTCGCCTATTGCAAAAACTCATGCGTTTATTAATTTGTGCCACACTGACATACTATTTAGTGGATTCGTCTCCGATAGTAGTGAGGTCTACATCATCGAAGAAAACCCTAATGCTTCTGGGCAGTTGTTAATGTTAACCGATAACCTCTCGGCGCCACAGCCCACCGCAAATGATACTCAAAAATCAAATAATGGGGGTAATGGCACGGGCAATATTCCTAAACCCACCGATCAAATACCAAGAAAAAGTACGCCGAACATGTTTCCTAGTGTTGAAATAATGGTAGAGCCATCCTTTGTCGAAAAATTTGGCAATCCTGGATACATACATCGTATTGCCAGCACCCTAGCATTTGTCAATTTTATCTACCAGCAAAGTGGCATGAAACAAATTAGCCTGATTAGCATCAATATTCTAAGCGACAATCTGAATAAAAATGGAGGAATCGGAGGTATACAGCATCAGCTGAAAAATTTACGTAGAAGCACCGTGCAAGCTAGCAGTGGCGATGTCAGTATACTAATGGTCGGCGATGGGATTAATGCCACTTCTACGTGGGGCTGGGCCTTAGGTGCAAATGCCTGCGAGTTGCAAATCGCCGTGGCCGAAAACAAGAAAATTGACACTAAAGATATTAGTAGCTCATCAGCCTTTTTAATTGACCTGCCTTCACTGATCCAGAGAGGCTGGATTTTCGCCCATGAATTTGGCCATGTGATTGGCGCGGGACACGTAAACGATGATCCATTAATGGATGGCTGGTTTCAATACATCCCCTCATTATCTGGTTACGTGGCAACCTGCGAATCAAAAACTCTTATGTTTAAGTCCTGTATGTATGACCCGAAATCAAAAAATATAACGGATTATTACAGCTGCAATTAACCAGAACTGGTGTGAATAGAATACTGTTCAAGGTTATTTTTATCCAACGAAATACGTGTTGCCCTAGCTTATTAATAACATTAACGAAACACGGAATAAGCATTGCGAAAAATAACGCAGCTTTTATACTGAAAAAATGCGCCGCGATTCCTACGAAAGGCATGTAGTGGTCGGGTTAAGCATATTATACTGAGTTGGTATTGCTACACCATTAGAAACTCTTATTTCTGCTTTCTACCAATACGATATGAATCAACAATACCGATGATCCAGACTACGAGCAATACCATGCTCGCAATATTTATCTGTTGGGACTCGACCGCGGCTGACTGCGTTTCTACTAGGGCGGTTATTGCTGTTACATCTAAAGGGACATTACCACTTTGTATTTTCTCGGAAATTTCTAACGCCATCTCTATCGCATTCGATACTAACCAATAAATCGCAGAACTTGCACTTATGGCCAATACGAACCCGGTTATAGTTTTTTTTAAATATATGTGTCCGGCACCCGGTAATAATAATGCCGACAGTAGCGCAGCCTTGATAGATCTATTCACGATTCTTTTCTCTGCCTATCAACAATATTTCCCGTTATTCAAAATACCTTCAGTAACTCCTGTCGTTGGCCCTTATCAGTGCACAATGCAGATCATAACCCAGTACTCGTGTGTGACACGCCAAGGACTAGCATGGAAATCTTATTTTACTTGGCGATTTTTTCCAGTAACTCCGCCCGTATCATTTGTCCGTCCAGCCCCGATTCTTTACTATTGTGGCCGTAGGCGACACTCATGAGTGTGCTGTAGTATACGATCGGGATATTGAATTTGGTATTGTAGGTTTTGTTAATATCATTTTGGTACATTTCGGTATTCATCTGGCACACCGGGCACGGGGTTACGATCATATCGGCGCCGTGGTCCATGGCCGACTCGAGTATGTCCTTGATCATGGCCTGGCTTTTTTGGGGTTCTGAAAATGCCAGTGCGCCGCCACAGCATTGCACCTTTTTCTCATATTTTGTCAGGGGTTCGGCCCCCATAACTTCAACCAGTTTATCGAGGTACATGGGGTTTTCAAATGATTCGCCATCGATGCCGAAGGGACGATTGGTCTGACAACCGACATACCCGGCGATCTTGATACCTTCTAGTGGCTTGGTCACTTTTTCAGCGAGGGCATCAAATCCGAAATCTTCGATAAGTACCTCGACCATATGACGCACGGGTGCTTTGGCCTTATAATTTAGGCCTGCTTCTGCCAGAGCTAGATTAGTCTCCGCCATGAGGTCGTCATCTTCTTCCAGACGTTCTTTGGTTTCACGCGCCGACAACCAACACGCGGCACACGTCGCGACAATATCCTGATCGGGGTTGTGTTCTTCTGACAGGGCCAGATTTCTGGCGTTCATTGCCAAACGCGGCAGTTCACCACCACCGGCATAACCGATCGAGGCACCACAGCAATTCCAGTCGGGAATTTCGTTTAGTGTGATATCTAAATCCTTACACATACTATCCACGGAGGTCATATAATTCGATGCCGACCCCTTGTACTCTGACGAGCATCCCGGATAAAACGAATATTCTTTTTTAGCCATGTGTTCTCCTAAGCCTTTGTCGATTGCGGCTGAGCTTTATGTTTGTTTGTTTCTTCTCTTAATAAAAAGTCTAGCAAAGCCTATTTCACAGCTTTCGCTAATTCGATTTCTTGGGCCTTCTTGATGATCTTATGGATATCAGTCTTACCTTTACAGCCCTTGTGAAAGAACATCGCCATCGGATCCATACGTTTGGTCTTAACCATGGCCAAACCCATCGGTATCGCCTTTATCGCGGCCTTAATACCGTTGACAAAACCGTTCATAAAATACAGTTTCACACCCAGCATGGTTTCGTTGACTCGACCGTTTTTGGCGATATCGTCCCAAAATATCATGGCAAATTTACGTGTGGGTTGTTCTTTCGGCGCTAGACCCAAACGTTCTGCATAATGTGCCAGTCCGTGCATGATGTGCGTGATAGGTAAACCACGAGGACAACGCGTTATACAGTTATAACACGAGGTACACATCCACATGGACGACGAGCTCAAGACCTCTTCACGCCTACCGGCGCGAATCATCATAAACAATTCTTGCGGTGGATGCTCCCAAGCAGAACCCAAGGGACACGAACCAGAGCAAACTCCGCATTGCATACACATCTTGACCCATTCGCCTTCTTCGACGTTGTCTTCGACTTCCTTGAGGAAATTATTGCGATAGGCCTCTATCACATCGACATTCGCTGCTACACTCATGGTTAAACTCTCCGTTCGATTCGTTTCACTGATCTTAGCAATCTAGATCTTTGTTACTATTGGCCACCCGTTAAAACTTAAATGGGCTCATACCGATCTTCTCGATCGTGGCGGCCATGTCGTTGATTAATCTCGGTGCCCGCTCGATGTCGCTAATGGCGACCTCATAGGTCTCGATCCGTTCGGGTTCCAGGGACAAGCTCTCTAGCGTATCCGCGACCTTACTCATACGATAATGCGCCATTTCTGAACCCTTGACGAAGTGACACTGATAGTTTTCGCCTTTGGAACAACCCATGAGAATAATACCGTCGTAACCGCTGTTTAAGGCATCGGTAATCCAAACCAGGTTGGTAGAACCCAAGCAACGAATCGGGATAATACGCACAAAGGCACTGTATTCGACTCTATTCATTCCCGCCATATCGAGCGCCGGATAGGCGTCATTTTCGCAGGCCAATACCAGGATACGTGGTTTTTCGTCGAATTCGTCGGGGATATCGACGATCTTTAATTGCTGCCCAACGGAATCCACCGAATAGTTTTCGAATGAGATGACCCGCACCGGACAGGCGCCCATGCAGGTACCACAACGCCGGCAACGAGACTCATTGAACACGGGATAGCGCTCTTCGTCTTCATCGATTGCACCAAACGGACACTCTACGGTGCAACGTTTGCACTGCGTACAACCTTCACGACGAAAAGATGGGAATGATAAATCACCTGAACGTGGGTGCGCGGCCTTTCCTAGACCGGCATTTTCTATTGCTTGCACGGCCTTTAATGCCGCACCCGTAGCATCTTCCTGTGCCTGCTGTAGGTCCATCGGTCTACGCACCGGGCCGGTGGTAAAAATACCGGTGCGGCGGGTTTCATAGGGAAAGCAAATAAAATGTGAGTCGTTAAAGCCGTATTTGAGCTGCGGGATATCCTTGCCTTGCCGATAGGCCAGGTTCAATACCGATTCCGCCGGGGACTGTAGTTTAACGACAATACCATTGCCGGGGTCGGTGGGCTCAGCTTCGCCCTCTTTCACTATTGGGGTATCAATATTGATACCGGAGTTCGGTACCATACCGGTCGCTAATACGACCAAGTCCGCAGACTCTTCGACTTCGGAATCGAGAATAAGATCCTTTAACTTGATCGTCAGGCGGTCACCCGCAATGACTTCGCTGACTTGGCCCTTAGTAAACGTCACACCCATGTCCTGACCACTGCGATAAAAGTCTTCGCCACCGGCACCGGGTGTACGTAGATCGCTGTAGATGACATTGGTATCGATTTTTTTATTGTTCTGTTTGAAGTACATCGCCTGTTTTACCGATGTTAGGCAGCAATGCCCGGAGCAATACGGTAGATGACCTTCTTTGTCACTGCGCTGTCCTGCACACTGAATAAAAACAACACTCGATACCTCCTTGCCATCGGAGGGACGCTTAATAGGTCCACCCTCGGCGGCAACCGCTAGGGCCTCAAGTTCGGCCTGGGTGATAACGTCTTTAGATTTATCATAAGCAAATTCGGTGAGTGTATTGGCATCATATTCATGGTAACCAGAGGCCTGAATAATCGCTCCACATTCCACGCTATTAGTAGCACCGCTTTCAGTGCTGATATCAACCTTAAATTGACCGGGCGAACCATCGGTATTGGTCAGGGTAGAATGAAGGTGCACCGTGATATTACTGGCTGCCTCGACCTCAGCGATAAGTTCAACGATGCCCGGGGCCTCGGGTGTCGCATAGGGGGACTTGATGGGGATACGTTTATACATCGCCGCAGCCTTACCGCCCAATTGAGCGGATTTCTCGACCAGAATCACCGCGTAACCTGCCTTTGATGCCTCGATGGCGGAGGTCATACCACTAAATCCACCACCGACGACCAACAGGGTCTTGTTGTAGGTAGCCAGCTCACTCTTGACGGGTGGACTCACGAATTTTGCCTCGACGACTGCCATACGCACATAGTCGGCGGCCATTTCATGGGTGGTCTCGGCGGCATCATCGGTATCCGGCCTTACCCAAATCACACCCTCACGTAGATTAGCGCGGGTAATAGCGACGTCCTGAAAATTAAAGGCCTCGGTCTTGGAACGACGTGAACACGCAGCAATAACGACCCGATTAACGCCTTCGTCGTCGATATCCTTCTGGATCATTGCGACACCCTCGGCGTTGCATAAGAAGTCATGTTCTTGCACGATATCGGCCTTGCCATCTCGTTTTGCGATATTGACTAGATCGGCATCCGCCAGGCGTTCACCCAGACCACAGCCCTTGCAAATATACGCTCCAATTTTTTTGTCATCAGCCACTTGTTTAACCCTCCGTTCCAGCGACGCGATTTATCACTTGTATTGCGCGCATGGCACTTGCCGTGGCGTTTTGTACTGCTCGATTGACATCCAATGCATCTGAGGCACTACCGGCCGCAAAGATCGCACCGTTCTTTTCGTCTTGCTCGATAAAACCACTCTCATTAACCACGACATCGATGGGGAAATCCGAGCCGACCATGCTGGGCTGCATCCCGATCGCCAATACGACAAGGTCGTGGGGATTACTGTAGCGGTGATAGCCCTCGGTATCTACGCCATTAAGTATGGGGTTTTTGCTTTCTGCATCTTCGCTGATACTGGCGACCTTCGATTTAATGAATCTCACGGTCTCATCGGCTTGAACTTTTTGATAGAAATCGTCGATACGATCGATGGCGCGAATATCGATATAATAGATCGATGACTTTGCTTCATCGCCAAATTGTTCACGCACATACGTGGTCTGTTTTAGGCTGGCCATGCAGCAGATACGCGAGCAATGTTTAAGATGGTTATTATCGCGTGAGCCTGCACATTGGATAAAGGCGACATCTTTGGCTTCTTTACCATCGGAAGGTCGTAATAACTTGCCCGCGGTAGGGCCAAACGGGTCCATGAGGCGCTCAAACTCTACACTGGTAATGACATTCGCGTAACGGTCATAACCATAGGGTTGGATCTTGGCCGCATCATACGGTTTCCAACCGGTGGCCCAAATAATAGCGCCGGCCTTAAACGTTATAGACTCTTCTTTCATATCCAGATCGATGGCGTCAAATTTACAGGCAGATTTGGCCTTTTGTGCATCGTCGCTGCCAATGATCACGGGGTCGAGTAGGTATCGTTGCGGGAAGGCCATCGGATGAGGTAGATAGGCCGCCTTGCGTTTCTTCATGCCATAGTTGTGTTCGTCGTCACACTCAGTCTCGACCGCCGCGCCACAATCGCCACAGGCCGTACAATTTTCTGTCACATAACGGGGGGATAAGGTTACGCTGACGCTGTAATCTCCGGCATCACCGGTGACCTTCGAGACTTCCGCCAACGTAAGCACACGAATATTTTTATTGGCGCGAATTTTTCGGAGGTTGATCTCTAATCCACAGCTAGGGTGGCATAATTTGGGAAAATATTTATATAGACGGGATATACGACCGCCGATAGTCGGGGCCTTTTCCAACAAGATGACATCTTTACCGCATTCTGCCGCCTCGACCGCGGCGGTAATACCTGCGATACCACCTCCAACCACCAGAATTGTCTGATTGGTAGCAACTACTTCTGCCATGGATTTCTCTCCTATTTGCCCGACCATACGTTCTTCAGGTCTAGGGCTGATTTCGAACCGCAATGAGTTTTTTTAGGTGTTAACTGTTTAGGGGTCATATTGTATTAAGAAATCGACCATAATGGTTATTCGGTCTTTTAATTCCCATATAGAAAATCTTATAAAATGCCTTATAAAAAAAGGGAAAATGATAGTAATGACTTATCGCACAATCGCCCGACTGTACCACATTTTTTGTAAATAGATAGCTCTCCTTATAGATAGCCTTTTGTTCACTGTTTTATCTCTTTGGTGTGCTGTTTCAATCTAATTTTTTCTTATAACTTAGGTTAAATGCTGTAGGCTACCGGTTCATTATGCTGGCGATGCCAATTAACCTTTTCTTAAATAATGCCAATATCGAGTCTATTTGGACACGTTTATGCACGCAGGAGACGCCATGCGATCAATCGTGTACGCATTTGAGCACAGCCTGAGACCCACCTAATCCTGGACTATAGTTACAGATGGTGAGCCAATGGCGCTCGCAGCAACATTCTATCCACCGATTAATACAGCTGATTTTAAATATTAGTGTTTACTGATATACTAGCTTGCCACACATATAAGGTTTTCCCATGTCGACCCATAAAAAAGACCTACACTCAGGCGTACACGTAGAGATCAAGCCTAACGCTACCGCCGACTCACATTCTGATCGTATCGAAGTCAAAAATACCACCTGTTATATGTGTGCCTGCCGCTGCGGTATTCGGGTCACTCTGCGTAATGGTGAAATTCGTTATATCGAAGGCAACCCGGATCACCCACTGAATAAGGGTGTGCTGTGTGCGAAGGGCTCCTCTGGCATAATGAAACAGTATTCGCCCGCCCGCCTGACTAAACCCCTGCGCAGAAAGGCCGACGCCGATCGTGGCAGCGCAGCCTTTGAGGTGATTGAATGGGAAGAGGCTTTCTCCATTCTGGAAGAACGACTCAGCCATATACGCGCCACTGACCCGAAGAAATTTGCCTTGTTTACCGGCAGGGATCAGATGCAGGCCCTGACGGGTCTATTTGCCAAACAATTTGGCACACCCAACTATGCCGCCCATGGCGGTTTCTGTTCGGTCAATATGGCCGCTGGCATGATCTACACCATCGGGGGTTCATTCTGGGAATTCGGCGGACCCGATCTAGAACGATCCAAGCTGTTTATCATGTTCGGCACTGCGGAAGACCATCATTCCAACCCATTAAAGATGGCCCTGTCAAAATTCAAGCGCGACGGCGGTCGATTTATCTCGGTCAATCCGGTACGTACCGGTTACTCGGCTATTGCCGATGAATGGGTACCGATCAAACCCGGCACCGATGGCGCACTCTTGCTGGCACTGATCTATGAGATTATCAAACAAGGTCTGTACGATAGAGAATTTCTACTGCAATATTCCAATGCGGCCCAATTGGTCAACCAAAATACGGACGCCGATGATTTTGGTCTCTTCATGCACCTGGACGAAGATGAAGATGTCGGCAAGGTCCATCCGCACGATGAGATGTGGTGGGACGGCATAAGTAACAAACCCGTGCGCACCCACAGTGAAGATGCCGATCCCTATTTAATGGGTGAATATACGTTAGACGATGGCACGGCAGTCAAACCCGCGTTCCAGTTATTGATCGACCAGGTCAAAGACTACACGCCGGAATGGGCGGCCGAAATTACCGGTATACCCGCCGATAAAATCGTGCAATTAGCACACGAAATGGGTATTACTGCACGCGACGAAAAAATCGAACTACCCATCGCCTGGACCGATGCCTGGGGTAAGGAACACGAAGCGGTCATCGGCAACCCGGTCTCTTTCCATGCGATGCGTGGTCTGGCGGCACATTCCAATGGTTTTCATACAATACGTGCCTTGTCGATATTGATGAGCATCCTGGGCACCATCGATCGACCGGGTGGTTTTAGACACAAAGCCCCCTTTCCACGCCCTATCCCACCTTGTCCGAAGACACCGAATAGTCCGCAAGCCGTCAAACCCAATACGCCTTTAGGGGGTATGCCCTTGGGTTGGCCGGCCGACCCGAATGATTTATTCGTGGATGAAAAAGGCCAACCGGTGCGTATTGATAAGGCCTTTTCATGGGAGTTTCCCCTATCGGTGCACGGCATGATGCACAATGTCATTACCAATGCCTGGCGTGGTGATCCGTATAAGATCGATACCTTGCTGATTTTCATGGCCAACATGGCCTGGAATTCTTCGATGAATACTAGCGATGTGCGCAAGATGTTAAACGACAAAGACGACAACGGTGAATACAAGATCCCGTTTATCGTCGTCTGTGATGCATTTCAATCCGAGATGGTGGCCTATGCCGATTTGGTTTTGCCCGATACCACCTATCTCGAACGCCACGACGTGATGTCGATGCTCGACCGTCCGATCTCTGAATTTGACGGGCCGGTGGACTCGGTACGTATCCCGGTATTACCCCCGACCGGACAATGTAAACCCTTCCAAGAGGTATTAATCGAACTCGGCGCACGCTTAAAGCTACCCGCCTTCACCACGCCCGAAGGCAAGAAGAAATATCGCGACTATCCAGACTTTATTATTAATCACGAAACCGAAAAAGGTTCGGGCATCGGCTTCTTGGCCGGTTGGCGTGGCAAGGGCGGAGAGAAATTCCTGCGCGGAGAACCCAATCCCAAGCAATGGGAAATGTACGAAAAGAATAACTGCGTCTATCACTACGAGCTACCCAAATCATATCAGTACATGCGCAACTGGAATAAGGGTTATCTGCAATGGGCCAAGCACCATCATTTGACTCGTCACGAAGACCCCATCAACATACACATTTATTCTGAAGTCCTGCAAAAATTTCGTCTAGCAGCACAGGGGAAATATGCGGGTAAGCAACCGCCCGATCATCTGCGTGAACGTATCGAGACCTATTTTGATCCACTGCCATTTTTCTATGAACCTCTAGAACAACAGCTGACCGACAAACAGCAATATCCCTTGGCAGCGATTACACAGCGACCGATGGCGATGTATCACTCGTGGGATTCACAGAACGCCTGGTTACGCCAGATCCACTCACACAATTATCTCTATATGAGCCCTAAATTGGGTAAACAGGGTGGCTTTAACGACGGGGACTGGGTTTGGGTTGAGTCCATGCATGGCAAGGTGCGTTGCATGTGCCGCTTTTCCGAGGCGGTAGAACCCGGCACTGTGTGGACCTGGAACAGCATCGGCAAGGCATCGGGTGCCTGGAATCTAACCGCAGATGCCAACGAATCAAAGAAGGGATTTTTATTGAATCACGTGATATCCGAAGAACTACCCGCCCACGCAGCTGGCGAACACCTCTCCAACTCGGACCCGGTGACCGGTCAAGCGGGTTGGTATGATGTGCGGGTAAAAGTCTACAAGGCGGCAAAAGGCGAAGAAGAAGTCACCTCACCGCAATTCGACACCTTTGATCCGGTGCCCGGCGAAGCCACCCGTAAAAAAAGCCTGGCCTACTTTGCCGGCGGTAAAAAGAAGCGAGGTCAATAACCATGACTCAACTCGCACTCGTAATCGATCTAAATGTCTGTGTCGGCTGTCATGCCTGCGTCACCAGTTGCAAGCAATGGAATACCTCTGGGCCGGCCGGCTCGATGACCGATCAAAACCCCTATGGCCAAGATCCCCAAGGTACCTTTTTTAATCGAGTACAGACCTTCGAGATCGGCCAGTTCCCGAATACCGATACACTGCATTTCCCCAAGAGCTGTCTACATTGCGAAGATGCGCCCTGCGTACCGGTCTGCCCTACCGGCGCTAGTTACAAGCGCAAGGAAGATGGCATTGTGCTAGTCGATTATGACAAGTGTATCGGCTGTGGTTATTGCTCCTGGGCGTGTCCTTACGGCGCTCGCGAGTTGGATCAACAAGAAAAGGTCATGAAAAAATGCACCTTGTGCGTCGATCGTATCTATGACGAGAACTTGCCGGAGAGCGAGCGCAAACCGGCCTGTGTATTGTCTTGCCCCACCAACGCTCGTCTGTTTGGTGATGTGCACGACCCCGAGTCCGTAGTCTCGATCGCCATTCGTGAGCAAGGGGGTTACGCCTTGATGCCGGAATGGGGCACGCAGCCCGCAAACCACTATCTACCCCGTCGCAAGACCAAGCTGAAGATCCATGAGGATGAGTTGGTGCGGGTGGACAACCCCTTAAAGAAAGAAGGTGCGCTTCCAACCGACGAGGATGGCCCATTCTTGGAAGATGCGACAACTTGGTAGTCACCTTTTCGCTAGATATCGTAGCCACTTTATAATCGCGGCAATGCGAAGTTAACAAGCTTTTGGAGCAAATATTATGAACCCGGCATTTTCCGTCATTTTTCTCACCACATTAATCGGTATTGGCCAAGGACTCTTTATCGCGATGTTTTTTGGTCAAATATTTGCGAAAATGGAGGGCCTACCTGCGCAGCCCGATAATTTTTACGTCTATGGTGCCGCGCTCTCGTTATTGTTCCTTATCGCTGGCCTGTTTGCCTCCTTCTTCCACCTCGGTCACCCGGAACGCGCCTGGCGTGCCGCAGCGCAATGGCGCACCTCGTGGTTATCTCGCGAAGTCATTGCACTACCGTTATTTATGTTGTTGGTCGGCGTATATGGTGTATTACATTTTTTTGGCTACAATCCCAATATTTTTGGTACCACGGCCATTCCCCACGGCGATTTAATAACCCTCGTTGGCATACTGGCCACCTTGGCCTGTATTGCACTATTCGTTTGCACTGGCATGATCTACGCTTGCCTGAAATTCCTGCAGGAATGGAATTCCCCCTTGACCGTCATCAACTACACACTATTTGGCATGGTATCCGGTTATACCCTGGCCACACTGTACGCCCTAATTGTTGGCGCTAGCCTATTGGACTACTACACCACCTGGACGATAATATTGAGTCTAGCCGCGTTGATCTTTAGGTCCGCCGCATTGATTAGAAACGCTCGTTTGAAACAGAAGTCTACGATTCGCAGCGCCATCGGCGTACGCCACTCCCATATTCAACAAAAGTCTCAGGGGGCGATGGGCGGTTCTTTTAATACCATGGAATTTTTTCACGGCAAAAAAATCGGTTTCATGAAGAATATGAAGTGGATCTTTCTGACCCTGGTATTTCCGGTCCCTATTGGTTTGTTGCTGATCGGTCTGAGCAACGATTCGGTGCCGCTGGTCGCGGCTGCATTTGCCATTCAATATGTCGGCCTCATCGCAGAACGCTGGTTTTTCTTTGCCCAGGCCAATCATCCGCAGAATTTGTATTATCAGACGATTAGTTGAAGCTTGCGCGAAAATAGATTTGCATCTAGTTTTATTGTTTCCTGGAAGGACAAGCTAAGAGGGTAGCATCATCAGCGTTCGAAATTCTTGATGCGATTTATGGATCACGCTTGTTGGTAATGCAAAAGGTTGGAAATGCGGCGGTGGCACCTACCAAAATATACTACAATATGGAAAAACTCATCTAATATTATTCAACAAAGGTCACAAAAAAAGTTCAAAGATGGTTGGCGGAACCGATAGCGGAGTCTAATCCCACTTTAATGGCGTTCTGGGTCTTCGTTCCGTAATACAGTGAGATTATGATCAATTACATCTACTGACTGAATCCATGGTATTAAGAGAATCTTGTTCGCCTTAGCGCTTATAATTGACGAAGGTGCTACCTTTTACATTGGTGATGAATGAGAGGGATTATCCTAAATAGATTATTGCCGCGCAGGTGTATACCAAAAATTCGTAAACTAGGCAGTTTTTCCAGCGGACCTTATTTCATCTATCGCGGCAGTTGAAAAATAGGATTGTTATAATTTCTCTATCAATTCTTACTCATTCAATGGATTATTAGTGTAAATATTGAATAATTAGTACATATATCGTATATATGTACACTCTACGTAATATTTTAAGCAATATAATCAGTCTTGTATATCCACCGCCTAAGGCGGTGGCCTGGGCAATGGCTACGCCGTTGTCTTAAAAATCTACGCATGATATCTCTTGTTGGGTTATCCCCATAACATCAACAAGAGGAATACCATGAGCAGATTTAAAAGATTATCGCACGTTATTTGGTGTTGTAAATACCACATAGTCTGGGTGCCGAAGTATCGATTTCGGATATTAACAGGCCCCATAGCAGAAGAGCTGTACAAAACGATACATGTGTATTGTGGCCGATTGGGCTGTGATGTTGAAGAGTTAAGCATACAAAGTGATCACGTCCATTTATTGGTATCGATGCCGCCGAAAGAGTCGATATCAAAGTTATTAGGCACGGTAAAAGGAAAAACAGCGATACAGGTATTTCGTCAGTTTCCACATTTAAAGCAAAAACCGTACTGGGGTAATCATTTTTGGGCAAGGGGTTATTGCGTAGATACGGTAGGAATAGACGAAGAAATCATACGCAAGTATGTCAAATATCAAGAAAAAGAAGAGTCGAGGCAGGAAGGTTTTCGGTTTAACAAATAAATGACAAGCGGGATAACGTTAGCAGCCTTCTAAGAGGGCTGCTATTCAGCCCCCTTCAAGGGGGCAATTACAAAACCACCTTCTTAGAAGGTGGATGTTTTTTATAGCAAATCCATTGTCACACCAAATTAGTTCATCACCTTCA
>JBGMRO010000034.1:0-14130 GCA_048061555.1 Thiohalomonadales bacterium
CCTACCATGGGCGATTTAATGATATGACCGGATAGTTCCTCGGTTTCGTCTGCGGTGATCGCCTGCTCAGCGGCACCCACACCCGCCAAGGGTGGGGGCGCCATTGGCATGGCAACACCGGCTGCTGGCATGGGCATATAGGTTATTGGAGCCGTGCTCATATTGTTGCGACTAATGCGTACGGACTCTTCTCCTTCCTTGATTTCAAGCTCGGTAATTCCGGATTCCTCCAGTAATTCTATAAGCTTTTTTATTTTTCGAATATCCATAAAAGGCGGCCTGTTGATTAAGTTAATGTTTAGCTAAGTGGTTTATTGCAGCAAGCAGGGCGAGTTCGTAGCTCTGGTCACCAAACCCGGAAATAACACCAACGGCAATATCGGATAGATATGATGAATGGCGAAAAGTTTCACGGGCGTATATGTTAGATAAATGAATTTCTATAAACGGTATATCGACCGCCTTAAACGCATCGCGGATAGCAATACTGGTATGCGTAAAAGCAGCCGCATTTATTAGGATGAATTCAATATTATTATTGGGGGCTTGCTGAATAATATCGACAAGTTCATGCTCAGCGTTGCTCTGGTAATGCAAGAGTTCGTGTTGTTGTTGTAGGGCGCGTTGCATCATAAGAATATTAATTTCATCTAGCGTGGTGGCACCATAAAGGCTAGGTTCACGTTTTCCGAGCAAATTGAGGTTAGGACCGTGTAATAATTGTAATTTAGCCATCGTCGCTCGGAAATTTTTGTTTGGAATTTATTTTGATCAAAAGCTCAGAAAACTTAAGTGCAATCTGTATTTCGTGACATAACCTAGGAACATCTAGACCTATATACATTTGGTTAAGAATGCGTAATTAATTTATTAAGAATGCGCTGAATAATAAAAACACGTGCCGAAAACATCGAATATCGCAACTAAAATCGTAATATGCGGGGCTTTATGGCAAAAACCATGGAAATATTGTTAGAAGAGGGATGATTATCGACGAAAGTATAATCCTTGTCTAGTGATATTTACGTAATTTCGCATTTACACGAAGATTGGCGACGATGTACGCATAATTCCTACAAAATGACGCTAAATTTTAAAAAATCAGTGGGACCGGGTGGTTTGCTGGCTGCATGGCGTCGGATGACAAAATAAACTGACCGCAATGTGTTTTAATTAACCTATTTAAAATGTGTATATATTGGCCAATACGTTCCGTGTATGATGTTATTGGGTAGGTGAATACCTTCACATAAATGCCACATGTTCTCATTGGCGGTCTTACTCAGGGCAGTCTACGTATATTATTCTGCGCCTCTTTACATACTCTCATGTGCACGAATATCGGATTCTGGGAGCTGTTTAATTAAGTTCAGCAGTGCCCTTCATGCCATCTGTAGATAGTGTTGATTCAGTTTCTTTAGGTTTATCTTTGTCTGTCGTGTCTTATGAAATTTAATATTGTTGGCGTCACGGGTTTGTTGTTGGTTTTGCTACAGTCAAATGTTAACGCAATTTCTTTTGGTGTGTTTGATCCTCGATCGCTAGCCATGGGGGGTACCGGGGTTGCTTCGGGTAACGCAGGCAATGCCACTTATTATAATCCGGCATTGTTGGCAATTTATAAAGTCCGTAAAGAAAAGGGTAAAAATTCGCGCTTCGTATTTCCTACACTTACCGTGCGAGTGCCTAAGGTCGTCATTGATTACGATAAAAATACAGTACAATCGTTAGATCAAGGTCTACGAGATTCCATTTCTGCGTTTAATAACGCGGGGCAAGTGAATGCGATTGAGGCGCAGGCGGTGATAGATGCGTCTTCAGCGCTGCAAGACAATCTTACTTCTTTTAGTGACGGGCCATTAGATGTAGAAATCAATGCCGGTATAGTTATTAGTATCGCCCATCTACTGCATGGAGGGGCGATGTATATTAATACTCGGGCGGTGGCAGGTAGCGATATTAGTGGCACCGCAGCCGATAAAAAACTCTTAAGCGACTATACCGACGCTATGCGTTATGTCGCCTCAAACCGAACTGAGGGAAATGCACATCCTGAACTCTATGATGCCAATTTGAATTTGATCGATCAATCCGATGCACTGTCATCTTCTGCGACGGGCAGGGGGGGTATTATGAATGAAATCGGTATATCGATGTCGGCGCAATTCAGACTTTTTAATTCAACGTTTGCGATAGGGATGACACCCAAGATGAATCGGGTTGCAACCTATGATATTACCGCAAAGGCGGTGGATAATAGTGCGGATGCCATCCGTGATAAAACCAGTGATTGGAAGACGAATCTTGATCTGGGGTTATTAAAGGAGTTTGACAAACAATTGTGGTCTGGAAATATCCGGGCCGGTTTAATATTAAAAAATATCATAAGCCGTGAATTTCAAACGTCTTTGGGTAATAGCATAAAATTTGAACCACAATTACGCGCCGGGACGAGCTACCATCGCAGGGGTACCGTTTACGCCGTCGATATAGATATACTCGCGAACAATTCTATTGGTAGTGGTAACAAATCGCAGATGCTAGCCATCGGTGGTGAATGGAAGTACGCGATCACAAAACTGAGAGCGGGTATTAGTTATAACATCAAGGCACGAGGCGACTACAGGACCCCCTTGCTAGCGGCGGGTGCGCTCATCGATTTTGGGCCAATGATTGATTTTAGTTACGCGATTAGTAATGTTGAACAGTCAGCGGGTATACAAATAGCCTTTAAATTCTAATAGGTCGTGGCGTGGGTATATTCCTCGTTCCCACGCTCCAGCGTGGTAATGCATACGGTACAGAGTTGAAGCAGAGGTACAGATTCCCACGGGGGACCGTGGGAATCAGGGGGGATTTATCGATTATCCAATGAGCTCAATGTCTTTATATAGGCGCGGATGCCTCCGTCCATGAAGTAATATTTTTTGAGCTTTTTCTTTTCCAGATAATATTGTAACCAACGCACTTGCTTGCCGGCGGCGTCAAATACGATTAACGGTTTACGTTGTTTTTTTGCCTGAGCGATATATTTATCCAGTCTCCGTTTATTGTCTAGCGTAACCCGTTTTTCTGCTCCGGCGAAAATTGACATGCCCTCTCTTTGAAATCTATCACGAATATCGAGTACGATCCCCTTTCGATCAGAGACCAGTGTGCCAAATGTTTCAGGAGAAATGTTGTGCTTCTTGAACGACTGTTTAGAGATTAATTGTTTGCTGGATTTAAGCGGGTCGCCCAGCAATACGGACATCTGTGGGTATTTTTTGGCCCAGTCCATGATGCCAGCGTCATAGGCGAAGACATCCTTAATCTTTGCGTCGTTACTTTTAGTGGCGGCCTTGTAGGATTTCATGCAAGTCTTACCATTGCAATAAACAATAATAGGGCGATTTGATTGTGCGCGCAATTCCCTCATCTGTTTTTTGAAATGCCTGGAGGCCAAAGGGATACTGATCGCCCCCTTTATCTTCAAGGTTTGAAATTCATAAGCCGATCTTACATCGACAATGTCTACGTGATTGAATTGTTTTTTTAATTCCTGCAGCCCAATTACCTTGATGTAGGGATAAATTGCCCGGCCAGGGAATTCTGTGTTTGTTTTGGCATAAAGTGTCGAGGGAATAATGAGCAGTAGTAATAATAACTGAATGGAGAGACGATGTATGTTCTTGTTCATAGACGACCTTTCTATTGATTTTAAAATTTTTACTGGACTTCAATCTGTGAAAACCAGTGATTAGCCTAATTGAATTTGGTAGACGGGCTAGTTATCGTCCGAGTGTGATTTTGTGCTAGCGAAATTATTAACATGCATATAAGCAATTTATATGCATGTTTGCCTAAGCTCGATGGTTATTCAAGAATTTTGCATTCGTGTCGCTGTATTCTAAACGATAAGTTGAATATTGCGCGTAAGGGCTAAGGCGTGAATCGTAGTGCAACTTATTGTCATATAAGTGAAAAAAACGTCGATATGTGAAGTAAAGATTGTCGGGACGGATTATGGTAAAAACGTAAATTTTTGATTTTTGGCCATTTCAGAAGTTTTTCAACGCCAGAAACAAAAATGAGACGAGTTTAGGATAAAAAATATTTGTTTTTATGCGTATATTATAGAAAATGCAAGCCTTAGATAATTCTGATCATGAACAGCCCCTGCTAGTAATTTTTGCCGATGCGCAATTAGCAGCGGTAGTCGATAAGACACCCGGTGAAAATCTTTTGCTTGAAGTCGTCGTAAGTGCATTTTTCTACGGCGCTTTAGAGATGCTCGATAAACAATCTACCGACGCAATCCCGCAGACCCGTAGTTTTCTTGTCGAAATATTAATGTCATGTTGTAAAATTCCGAAATCTAGCGCCTTAAGTATTGTGCATACCATCGATAAATTAAGTGAAAAAAATTCATTAGTCGAACACCTTATGCAGCAAGGTTCAGATGCAGTAGAGCAGTGGCTTGCTTGCGATCCGGCTGCTGATGATACGCTCGCCCGTTTAGTTGAGCAATATCGAGGTCGTACCCTGCGTGAATTTGGAATCGAGGGGATCGGAGTCCGTTATGAGGCACAGCAAAAATTGCTGTATCTTCGTTTGGACGATTCAGTCGAAAGAATTCACAGACGCTCAAAAGTATTGCTTTTTTTGATAATGAATTTGGCATTAATTTCTATTGCTTATTCGGTTTGGGCGGTTTATTTTCGTTGATGATCATCTTCGGCGATCATTGATTATTATTTGATCCTTACCCTATTTTTCGACAAGTCTTTTCTTTACATCTAACCCTATATCCAATCGACATTTAGCCGTGATAGTTGATCCTGCTTCGTTTTGAGGATAGTCTAAGCCAATGACATAGAGTTATACCCAAAGCGTCTAAGATTTAGGCTTTATTGCCGTCCTATTTTATTCATAGCTTCGTTGAAATTTCTTGCAATAGGCAGACTATTGCGCGTCATTTCGCCTCGTTATGGATGAAATATGACAGGCACTAAACACCTAAATCTCAAACGCTTTGGGTATATACCCCCTAATGGAATACATTTGAGAGCCACGGTGTCACGCAGGGTTTGCCGGGCTGGAGTTTAAATAATGAAGATTGCGCTTGCGACTATTTTATTGGCTTTATTGGCGATCGTCGTGTATGGCGTATTTTTTTGGCAACATAATGATCAATACGATTGGCTCGAGATCGAAGAAATCGTTAAGCCAAAAATACAAAAAATTGAGACTTTTATCGGAACTTTAAAAAAGGAGGCAAAAGCACTAGGAGAAGAAGACCAAAAAGAGCTTGCTGCCGATGATTTGATTGAAAAAGACGCGCAGGCAGCTGTTGAAAATGAAATATTGTATCCCGTACCGGAAGAGCAAGATCTCTCCAATTTCACCGATAAAAAGAAAGTCGCGGCGTTGAAGAAACCACTGCCGCAACTAAACAGTAGCGATAAACCGATCAAGGAAGTGGTCGAACAAATATTGTCGAATAAATATTTCGGGGAGACGTTGCGTCTGGAAGCCGTTATTCTGCGGTTTGTTGTGACCGTGGATAATCTCACTAAAGCTAAATTACCATCAAAGTACCGATTAGTAAGACCTGCCAGTGGAAAATTTAGGGTTACCGAAAACAAAGCAACCGGTAGTTATAGTATCGATGCGGAAAATAATGAACGCTATGCCTCTTTCATGTTACGCTTAATAGGGATTAATGTAGAAAGTTTACTGGCGGTGTATATCTACTACTATCCGTTAATTCAAGAAGCCTATGACAGCCTCGGTTACTCAAATAGGTATTTTAACGACCGCTTTGTTGAAGTCATCGATCACTTGTTAAAGACCCCTAAAGTTTCCTACCCTATTGAAGTGCTTAGGACGACAATAGGTTATAAATTCGCCGATCCGAATTTGCAGTCACTTTCGGCGGGGCAGAAAATTATGTTGCGTGTGGGCAGTGATAATCAGACAATATTACGTAAAACTTTGGCGATGTTGCGGGCATCGCTAGTTAAGATGGTGCCGGATAAAAAAATCTAGTAGCAGTTAGTCTTCTGTAAGTTAGAGGGGTATATGGCGTTAAAAAGGACAGGCGTTAGCCATTAATTCTTCTTTTTGGGGTTTTTAGATGATTTGAAGCTATCAAACATTGATGTACGTCGTGAAGGGATAATATACGTTCTCATTTCTTCATTACCACGAGGGCTTAAAGAGGTATCAGGGTGGTCGTGTTGGTGTATAATTTTTCCCGAGCCTAAATATTTGAATCTTGGGCCATCGATATTTAATTCTATTCGATCATTCGTGTTTAGCTTAGTTTTGTTATGGATTTCATGGGAATTAATTATTATCCGGTTTGAATCATTAGCATGAGCGATGTATAAGTCTCCATCCGAATAGAATAAAACGGCATGTTGCGGTGAAATGAGTGGGTGCACAATTTCGAAGTCACATTCGGGACTGCTCCCTAAGATGACATAATCCTGCCGGAAACTTTGATTATTTCCCTCATACTGTAGGCTGATTCGAGGTTGGTCACCTGCCTCGGTTGGGCCTTCGAATAGCTTGTAAATAGCCCTAACTTTAGGTCCGCTTTCAGAAAACCCTATAACATCACCGGATGTGAGTTTAACATTCTGTTGGCGTATACCATTCACGAAACTACCGTTGGCGCTGGCATTTTCAAGATAAAAATGGTTGTCCTTGAAAATGACTTTAGTGTGGACCCGAGACACGGTCAGAGATGCGCGGTGAAGCATGACGCTACAGTCTGGGCTGCGCCCAAATGAAATTATCCCGGAGCTGAAGTGCGCAACTTCGCCTTTATTGATACCATCCAAAAAAACAATTTGAAAATCAAATTCAGGGAGATCGTCAGTACTATTATGCATACTATTATTCATAGTTAGTATCGAATTCATTTTTTACTACGATTTACGTTTGCTTATCATATACAAAATTTGTTTCTATTACGACGTAGCTCTTTAAGATTCACTAGATGCAAAGGTGCTATCGTATTCTTTCTACTAAGATTATTTCTATACAGAAAATTTCTACTATGGCAATTCCCTACTATGACAATGGAGAATTGATATCTTCAATATTACGATGGGGGAACAGACAGATACTGATTCCCGACAGACTAGCATAATGGAATCTGCACTATATTACATCTTTTCTACCCTAAATGTAAATTTCTACCGAAAAATCATTGTTTGGCGTAGAATGCCGCGATAGCCTCAATTTCGCTCAAAGAAAGCACTTCCGCCATTGCGTACATAATGCTATTTGACCGAGCGCTGTTTTTATAGTCGAGCAAGGCCTTGATCAAGTACGATTCCGATTGCCCCGCAAGCCGAGGATTACTGGGTATTGTGCTCTGGCCTAATGGACCGTGGCAACGATCACACTTTTGACTGAGCACTTGAGGTGAGCTTAGAGATTTTGGCGTAGGCGATAGGGCCTGTTGTGCAGCATAGTGGTTAGCGAGATTAACGATGTCCGCTTCAGTGAGATCTTGGGTGACATCTTGCATGGCAGTTTGCGGCCGTAATTGGCGTTGATAAGCGAGTATGGCGATACGCAAATAATCACGATCTTGCCCCGCCAAACTGGGTATCGATGCATCATCACTTTGCCCTCGATAGCCATGGCAAGCGTTGCAGGTGGTTAATAATTCAATGCTAACTTCTGTCTTATCGGCATAAAGTCTGCGTTTACTGACATCGGCTTGTTGATAATAAAGCGCCAATTTTTCGCTCTGGCTAGCATTCATATTGTTAGCGAATAACGGCATCATACGATGTTGACGATCACCATTGCGATAAGCATCAAACGCCTTCAAAAAATAGGCGAGTCCAAATCCACTAATGCTGGGTATGCCTGGCAATGTGCTGTTTCCAAGTACACCATGGCAGCCTTGGCAATTTTGTGCCAATCGTGCTCCTACTTTAATAGGGTCGAAGCCTTTACTGTCTTCTATAATATATTCCGTATTATCTATTCGAGCATAATAGCTTGCTACATCTCGAATCTGTTTTTCGCTGAGGTGGGCGGTCGCCTGTTTCATTAGCGCGTTTTGCCTTTTACCATTATTATAGGCGAGGATAGCATTGACCATGTATTTAGGGTTTTGATGGGCAAGGTTAGGCATACCGGGTAATACGGTACTGCCGCGAACACCGTGGCAGCCATCACATTCTGCCGCGATCATTTTTCCTTTAGTGGGGTTACCGGGTAGGCGCATTTTGCGAACGCGTCGTTTCTGAGTAGAGTAATAGAGCGCGAGATCTTGCAACGTTTGCCAGTCGACAGATCTTTTGAAGTGCTTCATGATTGTTCCCTTGCGCCGTTCCGCAAAATAGTTTTCAAACGCCTTTATGAAATATTCTGATTGCAAACCGGCTAAGCTGGGGATATCTGGATTGTCGCTATTCCCATCGATACCGTGACAACCCACACAAGGTGTCTTGGCTACCGTGCCACGACTCAATGAAGCACGCTGACTCGTTTTCTTAATCAATCCATTGGCACCTTTCCAAGCGCCGGATTGCTGCGAAAAAAATCCCGCCAGGGTTTGCAGTGTGATTTTGTCGTATTTGCGCAGAGGGTTTGCCAGTTCTGGGTGCGTGCGATTACCCTCTTTGATGTCAGTTAAGCTGGAAATCAGGTAGTCGTTATGCTGGCCTGCCAAAAAAGGAATACCCGCTTTAATACTAATCCCCGTTGTTCCGTGGCATCTTGAACATTGTTTAGCGAGATTTTGCCCCTTATTCATATCACCTATGCTGGGCTTCGTTTCTACAGATAGCTCGACTGCAAGTGGGGGTGGGCTATCACAGGCACTTAGAACGAGTAGAACTATTAGTTTCCCAATGGGATTTTTGAGGTTCATTATTTATATCGTTTTATTATAATTGAGTATAATTGAGAGGGCAGTAAAAATAGAGAAACACAGTAGCATGCTATTATATAGAATAAGTAGTGTCCGTCTACAAACGAGGATATTTTCCCAAGATCAAGGCGCACGAATTTTTTAAAGCGCAGCATAGACTACTATGTGAGCATTTAAAAAATACGTGCAACGCAGATATTGGGGAAATGGACCGTTTGTGGATGGACACTAAGTAGGTCTATGTACGGAATCTCTCGTTTGTAATTAATAATGTACTATAGTGTGAGTTTACATACACGCTTGCTCGACGCATGGCTGTAGATTAATATTTGTTTATTCTTTACTCAATACTAAGCGGATATTGATTAAATGAGTGAACTGGTATAAAAGGAGTGGTATCCCTGCAAGTGTTGATTACCTAGGAAACCTAATTTTGATAATAGAGAATGTGACTAATAAATTACGCCGGTTTAAATCGCCGCGAGCCATTATGCTTGGTCTCTTATTTATGGCAGTGGGGCTGACTTTTACCCATACTGCATCCGCAGAGTTTGGAGATATAGTCATTAATAATTATTCGGACAAAGAAGACATGCGGCCGGTGATTTTTCCGCATTGGTTCCACCGCATTCGGTTTCGTTGCAAGATTTGTCATGCGGATTTGGGATTTAAACCACGTGCAGGTGCCAATAAAATTAATATGTTGAAGTTGATTAACGGTGATTATTGTGGCGCCTGCCACAACGGAAAAGTAGCATGGGGCTTGGATAACTGTGAATTATGTCATACCGCGTTACCCGGCACACCCACACAAGTGCATGAAAGTACCAAAATACTAATCCCATCTGTTGGCAGCTCCAATGTCAAAAAGTAGAGGGCCTAAAATGTATTGCTATTATCAAAAATTGAATCGAATGGGCCTGATACTTATTACCTGTTTGCTTGTTTGGCCGGGTATTGTGTCTGCAAAGGAGCTCGATCCTAATCGCTTTAATCGTTTGATGTCTCCCGCCTCAGATCGGAACCCGTCATTAGCTAAGGACGGTATCCACGACCCTGCAGCCCCCGGAATTGCTTCATTGCAAGCGCCGAAGGAGGCATTTAACAAACTAATCAAAGGTAAGTCAGGAAATTATGTCGATTGGGTGAAATCACTTGAGAAAGGAAAAATTAGACCCCTGGTCGATCTTAAAGACAAGAACGCTAAGGCGTCGTCGATGGATCTTCGTATCATAAGAAAAGTCAAAGGGACCACGCCCGATGTCGTATTTCCACATAAAGCCCACACCGAACTGATAGACTGTTCTACTTGTCACCCAGATATTTTTGTCGCTAAAAAAGGCGCCAATACCATGAGTATGGCAGAGATCGTATTGGGTAAAAAATGTGGAGTCTGTCATGGTAGAGTCGCCTTTCCTGTTACAGAATGTCGGCGTTGTCACTCCAACCAAAAAGTTACCAAGAAAAAATCAAAGGTGAACAAGGCCAACTCTTCTACGAAAAAGTAAGCCTGACAGAACCGGATTTTGTCAAAAATGATACGAGTAATTGCGATTGTAGCACTGCATTGCGGCGTGCTTGTAACTGTGCCAGCGTATGCCACCGAAACGTCACCGCCAAATAAAAATAGCTCAACCGAGCTAGAAAGCGTTGCTGCAGATATCAAATTCGTCGAAAAATTATTGACAAGCTCTTCTATCGTCGAAGCGATAAAGACTAACGATTCCACCAACGGCGCGGAACAACAGAGACAGGCATTATTGTATTTGGAACAGGCAAAAAAGGCCTATAAAGAGTCTAATAAGGCCCTAGCGAAGGAGTCTATCAAAAAGGCGAAGGCGGCCATGTTTGCTGCGGCGCGTCAGTCTGGGGCTAAAGGTGCCAATGAAAAACTAACACAAGACTATGAAGAACGATTAAAGGATATTCTAGCTTTATTGGATGCAGTAAAACGCATCGGTCTAGAAAAAAAACAATCATCAAAAGCGGATGCGCTCGACCGGCAAGTACGCGATCAATTGGTTAAGGCGGAGTCACAGTTTAAAAAATCTAGCTTAGACGAGGCCAAGAAAACGGTAGATGCTGCATTTGTATCGGTGAAGAAATTCATCATAAGTCTACGTGATGGCGATACCTTGGTGCGCGAGCTGAATTTTGCCAACAAAGAAGAAGAGTACAAGTATGAGTTGAACAGAAATGATTCCCATAAAATGTTAGTAACGGTATTGTTACGGGAACAGATGTCCGACCCCATCATAGCAAAAAAGGTTGATAAAGAAACGGATCAAGCCCACAAGCTACGTCTTCAAGCGGAAGCGAAGGCGGGCAAGGGTGATTTTGAATCCGCAGTAAAGACCCTTGAAAATTCCACCCAATATATTATTCGCGCTATTCGGGCTGCCGGGGTTTATGTTCCAGGTTAAAAAAAAGGTAAAAGGTTCGAGGTAAAAGGTTAAAGACTAAAGAATTAAATCAAATGCAAAAACCCATAATTTTAGTCTTTAGTCTTTAGTCTTTAGTCTTTAGTCTTTAGTCTTTAGTCTTTAGTCTTTAATCTTTAATCTTTAATCTTTAACCTCGATCCTTTTACCTTTAACCTTTTACCTAGTTCTTCTTCTATTTCCTGGGGTGTGGATAGACGGCGGATTTGTTCGAAGCAATGTTGAGCTTCGTGGTATTCTTTTTTTAGCATGGCTAACCATTGTTTGATTCTACCACTGACATATCGATGCTTGACATTAGTCTGCATGGATTTACTCAAATCCAGCACGAGTGCTTGTATTTCGGGCCATGTTAGTGCGTCAATATCAGTACCTTGTTGGTATTGTCTTATTTGTCTGGCCAGGTCTGGGCGAGAGACTGCTCCACGTCCAATCATGTAATGCTCGCAGCCACTGATTTGTTTGCAGCGGCGGTAGTCTTCTACACTGTTTATATCACCATTGGCTACAATCGGAATTGTCAATACCTCACGAATCTTGGCCAGCCATTCCCATCGTGCCGGGTGCCTGTAAGCATCTTTTTTGGTGCGCGCATGCACAGTGATATAATTTGCACCGGCAGACTGCACCGCGAGCGCATTCTCTAAAGCGAGGTTCGTATCATCGAATCCTAAGCGAATTTTTGCTGACACGCTGATATCATCCCGTACGGCTGTTCGCACCGATTTGACTATTTGATGAATAGCTTGTGGCTGACGCAACAAATAGGCGCCACCATTTTTTTTTGTAACGCATTTTGCTGGACAACCAAAGTTTAGATCTATACTCGGGGCGCCCAGCTCGACTGCGCGCACGGCGTTGGCGGCCATCATTTCAGGATTCGCGCCCAGCAGTTGTACGATGACAGGTGTGCCTGATTTTGTTTTTCCTTGTGCATGTAATTCTGGACAAAGTCGGTAGAATACTTTGTCGGGCAGCAGATAATCAACCACACGGATAAACTCTGTGGCGCATTGGGTATAGCCGCCCACTGCCGTTAGCGCCTCACGCATGTGCTGATCAATGACCCCCTCCATCGGGGCGAGTATAATTTGCATCGTCTAAAACCTAGTGTTTTTTGATATTTACTTAAATGTTTGTGATTAAATTAAGTTCTCGATTTATTTAGCAGGGCTTTTTCAGCCGCTTTCGCTTGATCGGCGATATCTTGCTGTACTAGTGCAGGGGTTTCCATGCTCACCTTACCTAAGGTGCTTGCCCTAAGCTCTGTTAGGATAATTTTTGCCGCTTGATCCAATTGCACCTGACCACCACGTCGTAGGCAGCCTCGCTTACGTCCGATAGATTCTAATACCTCTAATTCGGTACTCGGTAGAGAGGGCAAATGATAACGTTGTTTAAGGAGATCTGGATAAGTGCTGGCTAAATACGCAAGCGTAAACAGGGCAACGTCAACGCTGTCCATCGCGGTATCTTTAATTGCACCGGTGGCCGCTAGGCGGTAGGCGACTTGTTCGAACTCAATCTTGGGCCACAACACACCCGGCGTATCCGACATCACAATGCCTTCTGCAAGTTGAATGCGTTGTTGCGCTTTAGTAACTGCAGGTTCATTGCCCGTTTTAGCGATTATTCGTCCTGCGAGTAAATTGATTAAGGTAGATTTACCTACGTTGGGTATTCCCATAATCATGGTATGAATATTTTTGACTCGGTTTGAGTGTCCACTCAATAATTTTCGACACAACTCGGGAATGGTCTTGATCTTATCTACCTGGTCTTTATTAATAGCCAATGTCTTTATGTCTTGGGATTGCTCGAAATAGTCTTGCCATAGTTGCGTTGTGGCAGGGTCGGCCAAGTCACATTTATTGAGTATTTTTATACAGGGTTTATTACCTCGCATTTTTCTCAGCAGCGGGTTTTCGCTACTGAAAGGTATGCGTGCATCCAGGACCTCGATGACTAGATCAATTTGAGGCAGTGCCTGCTTGATTAATTTATTGGCCTTGTACATATGGCCCGGATACCATTGGATTGTCATGATCGACTCTGTAACAAATATTTGGGAAGTTTAACCTAGATTAATCAGTGGAACACTGATTTTGTGGTTCTTGGTTAGGTGAAGGGCCAGGCATGTCTCGTAGATTATGACCATAGTGCTTAGTATGAGATATCCCACACCCGTGTACAGCGTCGCACAGGGAGTCGCCTGCGAATAGTGGTACAGATTCCCTCGACCGATACTATATGCTAACTCCCTAATATTTGGAATTTTATTGCTGCATCCTGCAAATAAATACTTCTAAAAATCTTAAAACAGCCCTTGACTCCGTATGCTAGTACGGAGTTTACAATTAGCTAACATAAATTGTAGAAGTAGTAAGGTATCGAAATATGAATAGCGCAGAGACAAAAATATCGACTATAGAGGCGGCGCAGGCGGGGCAACAGAGTGAGCGTGGGCTGTCGAAAGGCACCTTGCTGGCTAGCATAATCACGGGTATTGCCGCTTCAACCTGCTGCGTAGGGCCGTTGGTGTTGCTGACGCTGGGCATCAGCGGTTCGTGGATCGGTAATCTTAGTGCTATGGAACCCTTTCGTCCCTATCTTATGGGTCTCACCTTGATATTCCTCGGTTTGGTATTCCGTAAACTCTATCTAGTATCTCCGGCCTGTGCCGTGGATGCACCTTGTGCGACGCCATCGAATCTAAAAATGCAGCGCATCCTGTTTTGGGTTGTCAGTGCATTCATATTAATCGTGATGACCTTTCCCTGGTACGGCCCTTATTTTTTAGATTAA
>JBGMRO010000035.1:0-13945 GCA_048061555.1 Thiohalomonadales bacterium
TTACTAGACGTAGCACAGACTATATTAGTTCCACCTATTTGTCGCTATTTTGCGCCTATATTCGCTAACTATGGTTGCAGAATTTGGTTCTTGCTATGCACTTCCTAATTGTTACTAAAATACGGCATGTAAACAACGGTTAACCGTGTTGAGCCACTAATGGCGTAGAATAATTATGGTTATTGGCCGCGAAATTAAACAAAATTTGAGTTTAGGTACATAAATTGCCCTATGAAGGCGTCAATCGGTCATTGAAAACGACCTTTATGAGGCCGGCTAGGCTATAATATGCCGCGCCCATGAATGCGTCGAAATCCTAATGTTTGAGATGAGAGAGAAAATGTTGTGAAACAGAATTTAAGAAATGTCGCTATTATCGCCCACGTAGATCACGGAAAGACCACCTTAGTGGATAAGCTGTTACAGCAATCCGGTACTGTACAAACCCGAGGCGAAATGCAGGAACGGGTCATGGATTCGAATGAGTTGGAAAGAGAGCGTGGTATCACTATTCTGTCGAAAAATGCCGCCATACAATGGAATGAATACCATATTAATATTGTGGATACACCCGGGCACGCCGATTTTGGCGGTGAGGTGGAGCGAGTACTTTCGATGGTCGATTCGGTTCTCTTACTCGTCGATGCCGTGGAAGGCCCTATGCCGCAGACACGTTTTGTAACCCAGAAGGCGCTTGCGCAGGGTTTGTGTCCGATCGTAGTGATCAATAAAATCGACCGAGATGGTGCGCGGCCTGACTGGGTTTTGGACCAAACCTTCGACCTATTTGACCGACTTGGGGCCACAGATGAGCAGTTAGATTTTCCGGTAGTTTATTGTTCGGCGTTAGAGGGATACGCAGCCCTTGAATCTGATGTTCGAGCGGGAGATATGAAGCCGCTTATGGATGCCATCGTCGAGCACGTTAGTCCTCCCGATGTAGATGTCGATAAACCTTTCCAGTTGCAGGTGATTACCCTCGATTACAATAACTATGTGGGTGTCATCGGTATTGGGCGCATTGCGCGCGGCAAGATCTCAAAAAATACTGCATTGACGTTAATCGATATGGACGGGAATACCCGCAACGTACGTATGTTACAGGTATTCAGTTTTATGGGGTTGGAGCGTGTAGAAGTCGATGTCGCTGAGGCCGGTAATATTATTGCCTTTACCGGCATTGATAAATTATCGATCTCGGATACCTTGTGTGACCCGTTAGCCGTCGAGGCCTTGCCCCCATTATCCGTGGACGAACCCACTGTGACGATGAATTTTTTGGTCAACAATTCTCCGTTTGCGGGACAAACGGGTAAATATTTGACTAGCCGACAGATTCGAGAGCGCCTGGATCGTGAGTTAGTGCACAATGTGGCGCTGCGAGTCGAGGATACCGAAGATCCCGATAAATTTCGTGTCTCAGGGCGAGGTGAGCTACATCTGTCGATACTGATAGAGACGATGCGGCGCGAAGGTTATGAAATGGGAGTTTCTCGCCCAGAGGTTATCGTGCGGATGATTGATGGCCAGGAACAAGAGCCTTATGAGCAACTTACGGTCGATGTTGAAGACCAAAACCAGGGCTCGGTGATGGAGAAACTCGGTGAGCGTGGCGGCGAATTGAAAGATATGGTGCCAGACGGCCAAGGACGGGTCAGGTTAGACTACATTATGCCTGCACGCGGCCTGATCGGATTTCGTACCGAGTTTTTGACCGCGACGCAGGGTACCGGCTTGATATATAGTGTCTTTCACGAATACGCCGCCGTGAAAAAAGGTGAATTTGGTCGCCGCTTAAATGGCGTATTGATTGCCAATGGGAAAGGCAAGGCCTTGGGTTATGCGTTATTCAACTTACAAGAACGTGGCCGTCTATTTATCGGCCATGCGGAAGAGGTCTACGAAGGAATGCTTATCGGTATACACTCGCGAGAGAATGACCTCGTCGTCAATCCGTTGAAGGCCAAACAATTGACAAATATTCGAGCGGCAGGTACGGATGAAAATATAGTCTTGTCACCACCGATCAAGATGAGCCTAGAGCAAGCATTGGAATTTATCGATGAGGACGAACTCGTCGAAGTTACCCCAGGCTTTATTCGTCTGCGTAAAAAAATCCGCGAAGAATCAGAGCGAAAGCGGGCAGCACGCAGCGCCAACAAGGCCGTTGAGGCAAGTTAAAGGCGATACGTTTCATCAATTACAGTGGTGTGGTGAAACAAAAAATAATCATAACGGAGGGGGTAGTATGAGTATGATCGGTAAAAAGAACGTGGTGTTTGGATTTTTATTTCTGGTGATTAGCGCATCGCTGGGTCCCTTGATGATTATCGAATATACGCCGGGTGTCACCCTTGCCCAAGACAAAAAACAAGTCGACGTGGGTCGCTTGCAGACTCTACAAGCCGATGACTTCGAGGAAGATCTTGATCCCTTGCCTGCAGACGCGATTGCCAAGGCAAATACGGCAGGGATATTGGCATTGAATAACCTCGTTAATGCGAATCAACCGATCGACATGGCCAAGATTCCCCATACACATGGAAATCTAGAGTCACTATTGAATATTGCGGTGGGCATTGCGCTGGGTTTTATCGCCGTGCCACTGCTATTTAAACAAGCGATAAGCTGGATTTTTATCGTGGGTACTCTATTGCATTCGGGCGTCATGTTTCTCGCCGTCATAGTAGAGCAAGCATGGGCCTTGGCCATATTAAATTCCGGTGTCGGCCCGGCACTAATCCTGCTAGGACTATTGCTAATGGGCATCGCGGCCGCGATGGGCTTTAAGGGCGAAATCGTGCAAGATTGACGATTCGTTCGCATAACCCACTGAGACTAGCCCGTTTTAACCCGAAATTCGGTAGGATAAAGAAATTCGAGCTACACTCAAAAGTAACGGCAAATAACTTAAGAGGCGTTGCTTGCAATAATGCTGTCCACTATAAATAGGTTTGCTTCACCAATAAATAAGGAATAGCACGTGCCAGGCTTGTATCCACGTATTAAGCCCTATGCGACACATCGATTAGAGGTTGATTCCCCGCATACTCTTTACCTAGAAGAATCAGGTGTCCCACATGGCATACCGGTCTTGTTTGTCCACGGTGGACCGGGTTCGGGTTGCATGCCATTTCAGCGTACTTTTTTTGATCCTGAAGTCTATCGAATCATACTATTTGATCAGCGTGGTTGCGGACAGTCGGTACCTCACGCCAGCTTGGAAAACAATAGCACCCAGAATCTCGTCTCCGATATGGAAAAGATACGCGAGATGTTGCAGATCGAAAAGTGGGTATTGTTTGGTGGATCATGGGGTTCCACGTTAAGCTTAGTCTATGCCCAAACCCACCCCGACAGGGTCATGGCACTCATACTGCGCGGCATATTTTTGTGTCGTCAGCAAGAGTTGGATTGGTTTTATCAAGGTGGCGCCGGTCGTATTTTCCCAGATCTTTGGCGAGATTTTATTTCCTTAATCCCAGAATCTGAACGTCTAAATCTAATCAGTGCTTACCATCAACGCCTTACGGGAAATAACGAATTGGCCCGCATGGCCGCAGCCAAGGCATGGGCGAAATGGGAGGCCAAGACATCGACGCTACAGACGAGCAAATCTGTCGTCCAGGCCTTCACCGAACCGCATACCGCGATGAGCCTTGCGCGCATTGAGGCACACTATTTTAAAAACAAGGGTTTTCTAGAGACCAACCAAATTTTAGACAATATTAACGTCATTGCGAACATCCCCGGTTTTATCGTGCAAGGGCGCTATGATATGGTCTGCCCGATGCAATCGGCATACGATCTATATGAGGCTTGGCCAAATTCGGAGTTAGATATCATACCGGATGCGGGTCATTCTTCGACCGAGCGCGGTATCGTTGACGCGCTAGTACGTGCCACGATTAATTTCGGCAAGAAATTTGATTCTCGTGCATAAGGTATTGTTCCCGTGTTTGTTACCGAGGCTACGCCGAAAGCATACAAACCGGGAATATCATCCTAGTTAATCAGTTGAATCACAAAAGTCCATGCAATATCTTGATGCACCTAGTAAATCTAAAAATCTACTCATCACCAATAAGGTGACTTCGCAGTTTTTATAAAGCACTATGCATCAATATCTTACATGTCTTTTTTTGTGCTCAACCGATTAATCTAGGATTATGCGTGATGGGTATCGCAATCCTCTCTTAAAAATCATTCGTGATATCCTGCTGCGAGAGGATAACCCCCTGAGTGAATATGAGCTCATCAAGAGAATAGGGAGCTCTACTATAGACTCCGACTCTCTATCCCTAAAGGCTCAGCAGCAGAACCACAAGCTCGCGCTATTCCAACGTCATTTTATAGTCATGAATGCTCTCTATCAGTTACAGGGGCAGTTTTTCAGCGAAGACTATCATCTCAATATCTCGGCCCTAGAAATAATTTTGCAAAAAATAGCAGCGCAGTCTGTTAGTGGAGCAGTTTCTAGACCCGTGGATCAACGGCTGTGTGACTACTATCTAGACTGGAACAACTTCATCCAAACCACCAGCGACGACGTCGATACGTTATTGTGCTCATTTTGGCGAGGCTATATGAGTTCTGATCAACGCATCGATGCCCTGCAACAATTGGAACTACCCGTGGATGCAGATTGGCAGGCGATCAAAACGCAGTATCGACGTCTAGTCGCTTTACACCATCCAGACAAAGGCGGCAATACTGGTGACTTTGCTCGTATTCGACAGGCCTACGAGATGTTGCGACAGCATAACTAATCGAGTCCGGCTCAAACCCTCAATTGAATACTGGCTATGGCAAAATGGGTATAGCCGCAGAATAATTATGCCTTTACGCTAGTCTGGTTTAAAAACTCGACAGCACCCCTAAAAGGGTATAATACCAAGTAGATGAAAGCCCTATTGCAAAGAGTCCGTCATGCCAGCGTCACAGTCGATGCTAAAGTCATTGCGCAAATCGAAAAGGGGTTGTTGGTATTCCTAGGTGTTCAAAAAAATGATACTGAAGCCAAAGCCAAACGATTGGCCGAGCGGATTCTGAGCTACCGAATCTTTGCTGATGCGGCAGGTAAGATGAATTTGGACGTGCAACAAGTCGGTGGTGGTGTGCTTGTGGTGTCCCAGTTTACCCTGGTAGCCGATACAAATGCAGGTTCGCGACCCAGCTTTTCTACTGCGGCTGATCCTCAGTTGGCGCAGCGATTATATACCAATTTTATAGCGCAGATTGACCAGCGTCATACTGCGGTGCAGTCCGGAGAGTTTGCAGCAGACATGCAGGTACTATTACTAAACGATGGCCCGGTAACCTTTTCGATTGTGGTTTAACCCGAAGTGAGTACCTATATCCTCCTAAAATTGATCCATATCACCGCAGTAATACTCTCGGGGGTGTTATTCTTTGTCCGTGGCCTGGGGTCTATTTATGATGCCTCTTTTATGCAATTGAAAATCGTTAAGATTGCCCCACACGTGATAGACAGCGTATTATTGCTGGCGGCAATCGGTCTTTGTATCCAGATCCAACAGTATCCCTTTGTAGACGCGTGGGTTACGGTCAAGGTTCTAGTTTTAGTCGTCTATATCGTTGTGGGTAGTATTGCGATTAAAAGAGGCAAGACCAGAACACAAAAAATGATCGCATTTGTCGCGGCGATTTTGGCGTTTTTGTTTATGGTTAGTGTTGCTCGAACACATGATGCTTGGGGGCTATTTTCGTTGTTGTAGTGTGTCACACCAACTATTACTGATTCAACGATATGTAGTAGGGTGCTGGATAAATATTTTAGTGGCTTGCCAAGGAATGATTAGATGAAATTTATAAGTGTGTTGTGGCTGGTATTATTGTTTTATCCGGTGCCCGGCTTTACGGAATCTCAGCTGCCGTTTCATGTCTATGAGGTTAAATACCAAACTATAGAGCAGACCGTCACACTAGATGCCGTGGTCGAGGCGGTGAATGCGGCGACGGTCTCGTCTCAAGTCAGTGGTCGTGTTATCGGCATCAATTTTGACGTCGATGATGTAGTCAAAAAAGGTCAAATCCTGGTTCGACTCGCCAACCGGCAGCAGCGATCTCGTGTCGATGAAATCGTGGCTAAGGAATTAGAGGCGCAGGCTCAATATAATGTCGATTTAGCTGAATTTAAGCGCATCCAACAACTCGCGGTTAAAAAATTGGTGTCGAAGTCGGTCATCGATCAAGCGGATGCCAAGTTGCGACGCGCCAAAGAACGTTTAAACTCGGCGGCCGCACGCTTGAAAGATGCCGAGACCAAGCTACGTTACGCAGTGGTAAGGGCGCCATTTTCTGGCGTGGTGGTAGAGAGGCATGTCGAACTCGGTGAGTTGGCCCGCATTGGACAAGTCCTGATGAGTGGCGTATCGCTTGCAAAACTGCGCATTCGAGCCTATGTACCGCAATCCTATATCACTGAGATACGTAAAAATAAACAGGTGCAAGTCAGTTTCACTGAAGGCCTACAGCTCGCGCCCATCAGTACGGTTAAGGTGACTGTCGCGCCACAAGCGGATCGTGACAGCCACAGTTTTGTGGTACGGGCGGAGTTGCCAGACAATATCCCGGGTTTATATCCGGGCATGTTTTCCAAGTTGACGTTTGCCACGGGTAAGGCACGCAAGCTGCTAGTACCGAATCTCGCTATCGTCAAGCGCAGTGAGCTAAGCGCCCTCTATGTGGTGAGTGAGGCGGGAGCCGTGCAATTGAGACAGGTTAGAGTGGGTAGTCCCTATCCTGGCGAGCAAACAGAAATATTGGCGGGTCTGAGTGTGGGAGAACGCATCGCATTAGACCCAGTTAAAGCAACAATATATTTGAAAAAAAAGTAAAGCAAACACCCTATGTCAAAACCACTAGGCCTATCCGGCAGCATCGCCAAGATTTTTTTAACCTCTGAGCTAACCCCACTCATTGCCCTACTAGGCATATTTTTAGGTGTGTTTGCGGTGCTGCTGACACCAAAAGAAGAAGAACCGCAGATCAATGTCACCTTTGCGAATATATTCATCGCCTTTCCGGGTGCCTCGGCCTTAGAAGTCGAACAACTCATTAGTACACCCGCCGAACAGGTCTTGTCCGAGATAGAAGGTATCAAACACACCTATTCGGTCTCGCATTCGGGTATGTCGATTATTACCGTGCAATTTGCGGTTGGTGAGGATCGCACGCAGGCCATTGTACGGCTCTATAACAAAATATTTTCCAATCAAGACTGGCTACCCAGCGGCATCGGTGTGGCGAAACCGATTATAAAACCGATGGGTATTGATGATGTACCGATTGTCAGTCTGACGCTGTGGAGTGACGATGTAAACACGGGCACACTAGACCTGCAAAGTGTTGCGCATAGCCTCGAAGTAGACTTAAAGCGTATTGAGGGTACACGCGACATTTATACAATTGGTGCCGTTGATCGGGTCGTGCGAGTCTTGCCAGACAGTGTCAAGATGGCCGGTTACGGGGTCACTCTCATTGAGTTGCGGCGCAGTTTACAGGCCACCAATAGCGCCATAAACGATGCGCGGCTGGTCGCTGGAAACAAGGAAATCATCGTGCAGGCCGGCCGTTTTATGCACCATGTGCAAGACGTAGAAGACTTGATAATCAAGGTGGTTAACGATAGACCCATCTATCTCAAGGACGTCGCACAAATACTCGCGGGTGCCGCACAAAGTGAACGTTATGTGAGTTATGGTAGCGGGCCAGGTGCAAAGAGATCTACTCAGTTTCGCGGGGCAATGCCAGCGGTGACAATAGCCATAGCCAAAAAACCGGGCACCAACGCTGTCGATATCGCAGACAATATAATTTCTCGGCTAGCGCAACTCGAGGGCGTGCTTATTCCCCAGGGTGTCAATGTCTCAGTAACGCGCAACTATGGCGCAACCGCAAATGACAAGGCCAACAAGCTCATTGGAAAACTTGTTTTTGCCACGAGTTTTGTCGTATTACTGGTATTGTTCACTTTAGGTTATCGCGAGGCCATAATTGTCGGTGCAGCTGTGGTGATTACGCTAGCGATTACGCTCTTCGCGTCCTGGTTATATGGATTTTCGATTAATCGTGTCTCCTTATTTGCACTCATATTTTCCATTGGAATCTTGGTTGATGACGCCATTGTGGTGGTCGAGAATATCCACCGTCATCGACAGCTCGGTGGCAAGAGCCTGTTCGAAGCAATTCCAATTGCCGTAGACGAAGTCGGAGGTCCAACGATATTGGCCACCTTTGCGGTGATTGCGGCATTATTACCCATGGCCTTTGTTTCCGGCCTAATGGGGCCCTATATGAGTCCCATACCGATCAACGCCAGCATGGGTATGCTGATTTCCTTGGCTATTGCCTTTATCGTGACACCCTGGATGGCCTTGAAGCTATTAAAAAATCAAACTGTGACACATGCGGATGAAGGTCAGGTCGATAAATTGTACGAATTTTTCAAGAAAACCATGTCGCGATTTTTGAACAAGCAGGCGGGTAGGGTTTTTCGTTGGCTCCTATTCGGTGGAATAATCTTGCTGATCTTGATGTCGATATCGCTACCGATATTCAAACTCGTGGTACTCAAGATGTTACCGTTTGATAATAAGTCGGAACTGCAAGTCGTGGTCGATATGCCAGAGGGTAGTAGTGTCGAACGCACTTCTAGGGTATTGAATGCGCTTGCCGCACATATTGCCACGATACCTGAGGTTGATAACTACCAACTCTATGCCGGCACGGCGGCACCGATCAATTTTAACGGCTTGGTTCGTCAGTACTATCTACGGGATCAAGCCCATCAAGGCGATATTCAGATCAATTTGGTATCGAAGGGTGAACGTGAGCGAAAAAGCCATGAGATTGCAACAGCGCTACGGGCACCACTGCAGGCGATAGCAAAACCGCTGCAAGCCAATGTCAAGATCGTGGAGGTACCTCCAGGGCCACCCGTCATGGCACCCATCGTGGCTGAGATCTATGGTTTGGACTACGCCGGCCAAAAACGCATGGCAAAGTTAGTGAGCGAGAAATTTGCACAGGCAGCGGATATTGTCGATATCGATGACAGCGTTGAGGCAGCCGCTGAGCGATTATTGTTGTCGGTCGATGTCCACAAAGCGGCGCTGCTGGGGGTTTCGCAACAGCAAGTCGTTGAGGCGATACGCATCGCATTGCAGGGCGAGGATGCCAGCTATTTACGCAGTGAAGACACAAAATTTCCGATACCCATACGCATAGAGCTCAGTGCGGCAGACAAGGCAAACATCGAACAATTACTGTTAATCAAGGTACGCAGTACGTCGGGTAAATTGGTGTCTTTGTCCGATGTCGTACAGCTAAAACAATCTCAACGTGAACAAGTGATCTATCACAAAGATTTGCTACCCATGACATTTGTAACGGCAGATTTGGCGGGCGAACTCGATAGCCCCCTATACGGCATGTTCGATATCATGTCGCTGCTCACACATTCAGATAACAAAGCATTAGCGGCGTTAGATCAGTCGTTGATTAGTACGCCTGACGATATTGTTCAATATACGTTGAAGTGGGACGGAGAATGGCAGATCACCTATGAGACCTTTCGTGACATGGGAATCGCCTATGCGGTGGGTATACTATTAATCTATTTGCTCGTCGTCGCGCAATTTAAGTCTTATTTTATTCCACTGATTATATTGTCGCCTATCCCGCTGACGATTATCGGCGTTATGCCGGGACACGCGTTATTGGGCATTCAGTATACGGCAACCTCGATGATCGGAATGATAGCCCTGGCGGGGATAATTGTACGAAACTCGATACTATTGATCGATTTTATCAAGGAGCAGATCGACGACGGCGTAGCATTACAGGAGGCAGTGATACGTGCCGGTGCCGTGCGGGCGAAGCCGATAATACTGACGGGTCTGGCCGCGATGCTGGGCGCCTTGTTTATTATTGATGACCCTATATTCAGTGGTCTCGCCGTATCGCTTATCTTCGGCATATTAGTCTCCACCGCCCTGACCTTGTTTGTCATCCCGGTGATGTACTATGCATTTAATTATAAGAAGGTGGTTTAATTAACTACCTGCCACCGGTACTACATATAAATAAGTAATACAATGTTCTTGCCCATCGTCGAAGCCTTCAATGATGGCTGCAGCGGGTTCGGGTATTTTATAATTACAATCCGTGAGTATCGTATCTGAAGCCTTGAGTATGATCGGGGCCGCGGCCGAATCAAAATAGAAAAAACGTTGCCACTCGTAAGACCAGTCTGGGATATTGATAAGACAGTTTTTGATCGCATTCGCATCCGATAAATTTACTTGTACACTCGCCCCGAGGTCATGCATATGTGGCATGATCGCACGTATCTCTACGTCGTTAATTCGTGTGTTTTTAGTGCTTGCATTGAAGGTGAGCTTCGTATCGTCAGCCTGAAAATTTATAGTCCTATTGTCATCTGTCAGTGCCAGTATATCTGCTTGCATCACGCTATTCGTATCGACTAATTGCAGGTTTACCGTGCTGCGATCGGCGCCCGGTGCGGTGCCTTGCTTGACTAGATAGTGTATTTGTACAATAAATTGAGGACGCTGTAATGGGTCTGTATGACCCTTCACCAGTAGACCTGTACCGGCAGGGTAGTGAGTAGCACCACTACCAGGTGACCAGCTAGCCAGTAGCTTCACATTGCTTGGGGCGATTTGAGAGCCACCATAACAGCTATAGCCCACTTCCTTTTGATCAGCAAAGGTCCTAGCATCTTCTCTGCCTGTTAATGATGTCGTCGTATAGAGCTGCACGTGATGCACGTTTTTGTTATTACCCGCCACCACATCATAGCCGACCAACATTTTGTCCTGCATCATTCCATCGACGACAAAACAGCGCACGTCCTCATGGTGGCCATCAACGACACCTTTTGGCGTGTATTCCTCAGTCATCGTAACGGCATAGACCTCACCTGCAAGTGTCGGCAGCGCAGGTATCTGTATCGCGGCGGCATCTTCGGGGCCAGCCGGTAGCCCTTGGTCTAGCCAGTCAGATACGGATTGTATATCTGCCGCAGTCATGCTGAATGCGTTCTCGAACTTTTTATCACATTGCGCAAAGGGTTGAGCCAAAAATGGCGGCATTTGTTTGCCGACAATAGTCGAGCGCATGGTGTCGATATTGTCGACGGTGTTTTGCCAGCCATTTTCCTCAGGTAATAATGAAAAGGCCCCTACATTTTCGTCCGTATGACAATTGATACAATTCTCGCTAAAAATAGCCGCAATATTGGCCGGGAATTGTATCGCGGGCACGGGTGGCTCTGGGCTAGGATCGGTACAAGAGACTAAAACGACGGAAATCAATACTAAGGCACTGAATCTTAGCGTATGTGGGTAAAAATCAATCATGGATAAGGCCTCGTAGTGCTACTGTATTCAATCTACTTTCTCTCTTTAGTGTATCAAGATTGTAGCGAAACACCGTAAGGAATTATTGGAATGCAGTGTAGTCTCGTGTGATATAGGCTGGATATATCACGACTACATTAGAGGGTCCTATTTTAAATCATGTTTGTTAATATAGTAATGGTTAGTTTAGGGGGGCGAGCACACTACCGCTCTATTTGTGAGAAAAAATCAGCGGGCATTTTCCAGGGTAATATAAAAAAAGCTCAAACACATTTCGTCTTGGGTGCCGTCGCCCCAGTTGATATTCTTATCGGTCTCGAGTCGTGATGTCGTATCATAGTGGCAATTTAAGCTAATCGTATCACCAGTGTTTATCGTCACCGTCGTATCTTTGTCATAAAAAAAGAATTGTTGCCACGCGAAGTCCCAATCCGGTACGTCGAACAGACAGCTGTCTCCCTGACTTGCGTTGCTGGAGTAGGCATCGATACTTTTTCCATAGGTATGCATGTGCGGAAATGCACCCCAAATACGCGCATTAAACGGCACGGTGGTTACACCCGTTTCCAGATGGTCGCTAACCCGGGGAGGTATATTCAAGTCACCATCCTGCACGCCATAGACGAAGGCCTCTCGAACATCGCCACCCGTGGCTGTGTATTTTAACTTCACACTAGTCTGGTCGATGTTGGCGGCGCCAGGGCTGGTATCGAGGTTGGCCAGGTTATAATGAACCTGCATGATAAATTTTCTGCCAGCCACCAATTTAACCCCCGTACCCAGTGGATATTCGGTCAGCTTAGTGCCGGGTGCCCAGCCTGCTAGAAATGAAGGTTCCAGTATGTTCGCTGCGTTATTTGCCGTGATTCCGCTACCACCAAAGCATGTATAACCTAGCTTGGTATCTGCATTATCTAAGGCAATCGCAGCATCTTCGGTCGCCTTATTGGGTAGGCCAAATAAAATAATATGATGTACCAGGGCATCGTTGCCCGGTTGCATTTCAAATGCGGTTAACAGTTGATCCGTGGTATTACTAATATTGGGATCTACAATAAAACAACGGTAGTCATCATTGGGATGATCGACCGGATCACCCGCAGGCGTGTAACTGGTACTCATCGCTGCGACACTATCTGGGTTGGTTAAGCCAGGCAACAGTGGCACAGGCAATGGGGTTGTGGGTGCGTCACCTTCGGGTGTGCCGTTAAGCACCCAATTTTCGATTATCGTGATATTCGCATCATCCAACCATCTCGCATGTTCATAGGTATTACACTGTCCGCTATTGTCGGCTAGCCAGGGTGGCATAGTGCGGTTTGCGGTGCGACGTCTAATGGCGCTGGCATACTTTTTTGCCTCGCTGTAACCGTTTTGTTCATTTACCAAAGAAAAAGGCGCGATGCCGCCATTTTTATGACAGGAGACACAGTTTTTATAAAACAACGGTGCGATTTCACCGTAATAGGTCGGATTCGCTACCGTTGGATCTGAGGGGTTATCGTCATTGCTGCTGCATGACAAGAGTAGTGCGGATATCAAAACGAACAAGGAAATAATGCGTACTGATAGTGCTAACTGTTTGATAAAATAAAGCATTATACGCCTTAGGTAGGTGGTTGAACTGTGTGGCGCAGTTTACAGCCGAGGATTAGATTTAAAAATTGTAACATAATATCGGGTTTTACTGTCAACCTAACAACGTCTAAACTTAATCATTAGTACGTACTTAGTCCATTCACGGGGGCCTTTATGCAACAACAAGCCATTATATCTGGAAAGACAATTGCCGTTACGATTACGGATAACGCCCTTAAGAACATAAAAAAGCGAGAGCAGGCCCTTGTCGTTGAAATGGAGCTATATTTTAGTTGTTTGATTCGTAAGGCGGTTAGATTTGTTGAAGGCAAACCAAGTGCTTATTCTACTGAGATAACTGAGAATTTAATATTGGCCTTTAACCCGGTCATGACGGAGGTCTGTAAAGTTGACCCGAGTGGAGCTGCGCCACCCCTAACGGCCTTTCCGATCAAAAAAATCACACCTTATGTGCCGAAATGGGTGCGCATAGATTTCCAAGGCGGAGAATGGTGTGGTGAGTTTGGTTATTGAAGTTGGTAGGATTTTACGGTTGGGCTGGACAGCTACGACAGACACAGCCAAAATCACCCACTTCAAATCAAGATTTACACCCAGTCTTCGATTGTTAAGCCAGGTACTCGAGAGAATTCTTTAACATTGTTTGTAACCAGAACACAGCGAGTAGATATCGCGTGACCCGCAATCATCGTATCATTGTTGCCAATGGAAACACCCTTATCACTCAGTGTCTTTTTTATGCTCGCGGAGGCTTCTACTGCCACTTGGTCCCAGGCCAATACGCTGTCAATTCTAACGAGAAATTCATCAACAATGATATTGTGCTTTGCTGATGCTTTTTTCCCAATCGCGCCAAATCGAAGTTCGGCATAGGTAATTGCGGAAATAACAATCGGGTGGTGATTTTCGACGTGAGTCTGAAGAGATAATAATACGCG